>CAYLYV010000116.1:0-14781 GCA_964387655.1 uncultured Cypionkella sp.
ACGGACACTTACCTCTTGCGCGTCGAGCAGCTGTATCCGGTGCCAAAACAATCGCTGACGGCAGAACTGTCGCGCTTCAAAGGTGCGGAATGGGTCTGGTGCCAAGAGGAACCCAAGAACATGGGTGCTTGGTCGCATATCGAGCCGGAACTGGAGGCATTGCTGACCAATATCGGCGCCACCCACACCCGTGCCCGTTATGCAGGCCGTGCGGCTTCGGCTTCACCTGCCACGGGCTTGGCATCGAAACACAAATATGAACAGCAAACCCTGGTCAACGAAGCGCTCGGCTGACCGATAGAAGCGCGCCGACGCGCAGGAGATTGAAATGACGGATGTAATGGTGCCCTCCTTGGGCGAAAGCGTCTCGGAAGCCACTGTTTCGACCTGGTTCAAAAAGCCGGGCGATATGGTGAAACTGGATGAGATGTTGTGCGAACTTGAGACGGACAAAGTCTCGGTCGAGGTGCCCAGCCCTGTGGCGGGTGTGCTGGCGGAAATCTTGGCCCCCGAAGGCACGACCGTGGCCGCCAACGCGCGGCTGGCGATTGTGACCGAAGGCGCTGCGGGTGCCAAAACCGCAGCGCCCATTCCTTTGAAAACCGATGAACCGAAATCGGTTGCTGCGGCCGCTACGGTTGGCTCGCCCGGCGCTGGCCCGGAAGTGCTGACCCCGCGCGATGTGGAAAATGCGCCTTCCGCCAAGAAGGCGATGGCTGAGGCTGGCCTGTCGGCTGACCAAGTCCAAGGCACAGGTCGCGATGGCCGGGTGATGAAGGAAGACGTGGTGCGTGCCGCCAGCGCCGCCCCGATTGCCGCCGCCCCCGCTGTGGCCGCGATCCCGCGCGCGCCGGTTCCGGCGGATGATGCTGCCCGCGAAGAACGTGTCAAAATGACCCGTCTGCGCGCCACCATCGCGCGTCGGTTGAAAGACGCGCAAAACACCGCCGCCATGCTGACCACCTATAACGAGGTGGATATGTCCGGCATCATGTCTTTGCGTAACGAATACAAAGACATCTTTGAGAAAAAGCACGGCGTGAAGCTGGGCTTCATGTCGTTCTTCGTCAAAGCCTGCACCCATGCTTTGAAAGAAATCCCGGAAGTGAACGCCGAGATTGACGGGCAGGATGTGGTTTACAAGAACTACGTCCATATGGGCGTCGCTGTTGGCACGCCTTCCGGTCTTGTGGTGCCGGTGGTGCGCGATGCCGACCAGATGGGCTTTGCCGCGATTGAGAAGAAAATCTCGGAACTCGGCCTGCGCGCCCGCGATGGCAAGCTGTCGATGGCCGAGATGCAGGGCGGTTCGTTCACCATCTCGAATGGCGGCGTCTATGGGTCGCTGATGTCCTCGCCAATCCTGAACCCACCGCAATCGGGCATTCTGGGGATGCACAAAATCCAGGACCGCCCGGTCGTGGTCGCAGGCCAAATCGTCATTCGCCCGATGATGTATCTGGCTTTGTCCTACGATCACCGGGTTGTGGACGGCAAGGGGGCGGTGACGTTCTTGGTGCGGGTCAAGGAAGCCCTGGAAGATCCGCGTCGGTTGTTGATGGATTTGTAATCGACTGGCGGAGTTAACCCCGCCCTACGGGTAATCTGTAGGGCAGGGTTCACCCCACCAAAAACCATTTAGAAAGTACCCCCCGATGCCCCCCGCCACCACGCCCTCGCCCCGCACAAAGCGCGCCGTTGTGGTGTGTATGCGCAACGAGGCGGTGTTTGTGTTGGAATGGGTGGCCTATCATCTGAGCATCGGCTTTGACCGCATCTTCATCGTCACCAACACCTGTCAGGATGGCACCGATCTGATGGCGGATCGGCTGGCGGAACTGGAACCCGTCATTCACATCCGCAATGAAGTCGCCCCCGGTGAGGCACCGCAGGTCGTCGGCCTCGCCCGTGCCTTGCAGCATCTGGCGATGGCGGATGTGGAATGGCTGCTGCACATCGATGCCGATGAATTTCTCAACATCACCACCGGCGCGGGTATGGTGGGCGACCTGCTGCAGGCCGTCGGCCCCTGCGACACCATCGCTGTGGCTTGGCGCTTCATCGCCAGCGGTGGGCGGAAAATCTGGCAGGGTGGCAGATTGCTGGCCGAGCAGACCCAATGTTCGGCGCAGATCGAGGAACAACTGGTGTTCCACAAATCCCTGTTCCGCCCCAACCGTTATGCCCGCGCCATCGACCATATGCCGAAAGACCCGTTGGACCCCGACGTGATCGTGCGCAACAGCTTGGGCGCGAAAATCCCCAATCGAGGCTTGTCGCACCCCACCGCCGCAAATTATCGCGGCATCAAGGACAGCGATCTGACTTGGGCGAATGCCGATATTCACCATTACTTCGTGCGTTCGGAGGATGTGTTCCTGCTGAAAAACATCCGGGGCGATGGCATGGCGAAGCAACATGCCAACCATGTGCTCGGCTCAAAGATGTGGACTATTGCCGAACGTGCGACCGGAGAAGACCGCTCAATCCAGCGCCATTTGCCAAGCGTCACCGCGCGTCTGGCCACCTATGACGCCGATCCGCAGTTGCACGATCTGCACAAAACTGCGCTGGCTTGGCTGGCGCAGCAGCGCGACACTTACCTTACGCCCGAAAACCGCAAGCTGTGGGATCAGCGCCGCAAACGTCCAAAGAAGGGTGCCCTCGTATGACAGCCGAACTCACCGCCCTCGCCCTCGCAGGCCTGCTGCAAGTCGGCCAATACGCGCTGTTCGCTATCCCCGCCAATCTGCAACTCGGCACCGGCTATACCTCCAGCCCACGCGATCGCCCGCCATCGCGGCAGTTGTCGGTGCGGGCGGGGCGTCTGCAACGCGCGTTGAACAACCATTTTGAAGGATTGATCCTGTTCACCCTCGCTGTTGTCGTTGTCACCCTGGGCAACCAGTCGACCGCCGTGACCCAATACGCCGCCTATATCCACCTCGCCGCCCGCGTGCTGTATGTGCCCGCCTATGCCTTTGGCCTTCGGCCGTGGCGTTCGGCAATCTGGGCCGTGGGCTTTTTCGCCAGCCTCACTATGATCGCGGCGGCTCTGATCTGACACGCGCGTCCGTACAATCGTACGGATTCCAAACGCCAACCCTACGAAGGAAAAACCATGGCAAGCTTTGACGCAATCATCATTGGTGCTGGCCCCGGCGGCTATGTTTGCGCCATCCGGGCAGCACAACTGGGCCTGAACGTGGCCGTGGTCGAGGGCCGCGAGACTTTGGGCGGCACCTGCCTGAACATCGGCTGCATCCCGTCGAAGGCGCTGCTGCACGCCACGCACTCGCTGCACGAAGTTCATGAAAATTTTGAGAAAATGGGCCTGATGGGCGGCGCGCCGACGGTCGATTGGCTGAAAATGCAGTCCTATAAAACCGATGTGGTGAACGGCAACACGAAGGGTATCGAGTTTCTGTTCAAGAAGAACAAGATCACCTGGCTGAAGGGCTGGGCGACGATTCCGGCACCGGGCAAAGTGCAAATCGGTGATGAGGTGCATGAGGCCAAAAACATCGTGATTGCAACGGGGTCCGAGCCGTCGAGCCTGCCGGGTGTCACCGTCGACGAGACGATTGTGGTGACCTCTACCGGGGCTTTGGCGCTGCCGTCGATCCCGAAAACCATGGTGGTGATCGGCGCGGGTGTGATCGGGCTAGAGATGGGTTCGGTCTACGCACGGCTTGGCACCCAAGTGACGGTGGTGGAATATCTGGACGCCATCACTCCGGGCATGGACGGCGAAGTGGCGAAATCCTTCCAACGAATCCTGACGAAACAAGGCTTCAAGTTTGTTATGGGTGCCGCCGTGCAAGGCGTTGAAACCAAAGACGGCATGGCCAAGGTCAGCTACAAACTGCGCAAAAACGACACCGAAGCCAGCCTTGAAGCCGAGGTGGTTCTGGTCGCCACGGGGCGCAAACCCTATCTCAAAGGTCTTGGGTTGGAGGCGCTCGGGGTTGAGATTCTGCCGCGCGGCCAGGTCAAGACCGACGCGCATTATGCCACCAATATCAGCGGCTTGTATGCGATTGGGGATGCGATTGTCGGCCCGATGCTGGCGCATAAGGCTGAAGATGAAGGCATGGCTTTGGCCGAGATCATGGCGGGGAAAGCCGGCCATGTGAACTATGCGGTTATCCCCGGTGTGGTCTACACCTCACCAGAAGTGGCCTCGGTGGGCGCAACCGAGGAACAGCTGAAAGAACAGGGCCGCGCCTACAAGGTCGGCAAGTTCCCCTTCATGGGCAACGCGCGCGCAAAAGCGGTGTTTCAGGCCGAAGGGTTCGTGAAAATGCTCGCCGATGCCAGCACCGACCGCATCTTGGGCTGCCATATCATCGGGCCGGGCGCGGGCGATCTGATCCACGAGGTGTGCGTGGCGATGGAGTTTGGTGCCTCGGCTCAGGATCTGGCGATGACCTGCCACGCCCATCCGACTTACAGCGAGGCGGTGCGTGAAGCGGCGCTTGCCTGCGGCGAGGGTGCGATCCACGCCTAAGCGCGCTCATCCGCCCTATCGGGCATCTTCGCTAGAACGAGGACGGCCCGCAAGGCAGGGACGCGCGCCGCCTCAAGCCTTTTTCCAAAGCCAATCGAGCAGCCCGGCGGAGCCACCGTCCGGGCTGATCCCCACCACCAAAGCCGCCTCCATCGCACCATCCGGCGCGGTCATTTTAACCCGCGCATAAGCTCCTTCGCCCAAAGCCGCAGCGATGCCGTCATCTGCGTTCAGTATGTCGCGCGGGCTTTGCCGGGCATAGGCGGGATGCTCGGCGTAAATCTCGGCATTGACCGCCTCATCAAAGAATATCTGGCTGGTCAGCACGGTTTGCGCATCCAGAAACACCTTGTAATGCACATGCGTCGTGCGTCCGCGATACCAACCGGGGAACACGGTTTGAAACGTCACAATGCCAGCACTATCCGTTTGTTGCGTGCCACGCAGAAAGGTTTGGCCGCTGGTATCACCGCCGTCCCCCATATTCTGCACGCCGGAATACACCCCCAACGCATCGCAATGCCACACATCCACCCGCGCCGCCGCCACGGGCACACAATCCGCCGTCACCACCTGCAAACGCAACTGCAGCGGCAGGCCGGGTTTGCCCTCGGTGATGTCGGAGCGCAGCAGCTTAGGGTCGATGTAGAACGGCCCCTCGGTCACCTCTTTTTGCAGCAGGCAAACATCGGTGGAGATCAACCCGGCCGTTTCAGCCCGCGCCGCCAGACCACTGGGCAGGACCGCCAACGGAGCAAGGGAAAGCGCCTTCAAAACGGTGCGGCGGTCGAGGGTGGAAAGCGGGCGCATGGCAACTCCTATATCTGCTGCCATGGAACGTCGGGCGCGGAGATTTCCGTCGGCTCAACTCGCCAAATGTCGCAAGCCCTGCGTGACATCCGTGCGCACTGCCAGCCGCAGCCCCGGCTCATCCCCAGCCCGCAGCGCCGCGAGAATCATCCGGTGGTGCTGCGGCATGTCGCGGCGGCGCAGCTTTTGGTAAAGCGCGCGCATCGTCGGCCCCAGCTGCAGCCAGACCGTTTCGCACAAAGCCAGCATCGCCGGGGTCTGGGCGCGCAGGTAAAGCGTGCGGTGAAACTCCAGATTGGTGCGCACATAGCCCACCGCATCTTGGTTCATCACCGCCTCTTGGTTCAGTGCATTGATCGCGGCCAGACGGTCAATCAGCGCGAAATGCGCGCGGGGCAAGGCGCGCGAGGCCATCCCAGGCTCCAGCATCGGGCGGATGGACGCCAATTCCTGAATACGTTCCGGCGTCAGTTCCGGCGTCGAAATTCGCCCTGACGACGACATGGTAAACGCCCCCTCCGCCACCAACCGCCGTGCGGCTTCCCGCGCCGGGGTCATCGAGACGCCAAATTGATCCGCAATGCCGCGCAGGGTCATCGCCTGACCGGGCGCGAGTTCGCCGTGCAAAACCTGCTGGCGCAGGCTGCGATAGACCCGCTCATGGGCGGCAGCATTGGGGTCGGCCAATCGCGGCGGAATGGGGTATGGTGAGATCATATCTTAGCCAAGCACCCAGAGCTTGCTGCGGTCAAGCGCCATCGGAAGCATCGCTGTCAAACCGGATCGCTTGTAGCACGCCACCTTCGCGCTTTAACCACGCCCGTTCCGCCTGCCACCCGGGGAAAAGGTGCTGCACCACCGCCCAGAACCGATCCGAATGGTTCATCTCCAGCATATGCGCGACCTCATGGGCTGCGACATAATCCAGCACCCGCGGTGGCGCCATGATCAACCGCCACGAATACATCAACGCGCCGTCCGAGGTGCAAGAGCCCCAGCGCGACCGCGTATCGCGCAGCGTCACTTGGCTGACCTTGCGCCCGATCAGCCCCGCGTAGTGATCCGACGCCGCGACCAAACGGTTGCGCGCCTGCACACGCAGAAACGCCGAGACCCGCGCCGCCGCCCGCGCGGGGTCCCCCGGCACGATCAGGGAATCACCCTCAATGCGCACCGACCGCCCCGCGCCGCTTTCCAGCCGCAAGGCCCGCCCTTCAAACGGTAGCACCGAGCCGATACCAACGCCGACCACCTGCGGCATCCGCGCCACCGCTGCCCGGATCCAAGGCTCCTGCGCGCGAGCAAAGGCCATCGCCTCGGCCTCGCGCGCCCGCGTCGGCAACGACAGTGTCACCGCGCCATTTGCCTGCGACACCCGCAACGAAAACCGCCGCGCGCGGGCATTCCGGCGCAGAGTGATCTCTATCGGGGGTGGGCCGGGAAGCAGCAATATCGCACCTCTGGACATCGGGCCGCAGCATACCTATCTGCATCGCAGCCGCAACTGCGGCCACACTGACAAAAGCCTTTGACAGTTGCTCAAGCCTGTGGCAAGCGGCTACATTCCGAATTGACAGCCCGCAAGGGCCAGCCTGAACAAAGGGAAAACCATGCCATTGGCAGAATGGGGCACCAAGCGCGTATGCCCGACCACCGGCAAGCGCTTTTACGACCTGAACCGCAGCCCGATCGTCAGCCCCTACACGGGCGAGGTCGTGGACATCGAATCGGCACGCCGCAAAATGGCCGCCGCCGTGATCGCGCGCGTGCAGCCTGAAAAAGACGATGATGCAGTTCTGGTGGATGATCTGGAAGCGGATGATGATCTGCTGGTCGCAGGCGTCGCCGACGATGCGGAACTCGACGATGAGCTTTTGGAAGATGACGCCGACGACACCGTGTCGCTGGATGATCTGACCGACGTTCCCGGCGACGAGGAAGACGTTTAAGCTGTTAGGCTTGGACGGACTAAGTTGGACGCTGGGGCGTGCATTTTCCTCTTGCACCCCCCCGCGCCCTCGCCTAAACACCGCCCACCAAGACGATCACGACGCGCCCAACGTTGTGCCAAAGATGGGGTCATAGCTCAGATGGGAGAGCGCTTGAATGGCATTCAAGAGGTCGGGAGTTCGATCCTCCCTGGCTCCACCAAACAAATCAAAGACTTACGCTGAAAGAAAAGCCGCCTTCGGGCGGCTTTCTTCATTCTGGGGAACACTGGGGGGAACAGAGCAACGCATGCACCTCAGTTGAAAATTCAGAATGCAAGCTGACTAGCGCCAAGCAATCAGTGCTTGACCGGATTTGCGCAGAAGCAGTCAAGTGTCGGGGATCACAATGAGGACAGCAGAATGATTCCGAAATTTGTCCTAGCAGCGCTTGCAGTTGCCACCATGAGTTCGAGCGTCACTGCGCAGGAATATCTTTGCGTCGAAGATGCGGCAATCGGCTTCAACTGGGAGGGGGGCAAGTGGGCTGAGAGCAGATTTACCACGAGCACGAGGCTCATCAAAAAACTGCCCCTTACAGACATGAGTGCGTCATTTTGCGCCCGAAAGATTGAAGATGAAGGCCACAGGACAGAAGTGGTTTACGACGATTACAGCGGCCTAGCCTATGGATGCTATCAGAACAGCATAATTGGACAGGAACCGCGATCCGCCGATCTGTGCAGAGAAATCTACAAAAAAGATAATAAGGAAATGTGGGCAATCAGGTGTGACGGGTTGGTAGACTACGATTTTGCACCAAACGGCGAATACATCGCAGTAGCAAAATACTCCATTCCCGATCCCGGCATGCGCGATTCACTGGCGATGATCGTTGGAGCCTGTTCCCAACTAAAGTGACTGCAATCCGTTCTGTAACAAAAAGGCCGGGACCATCCCGGCCCCGGCCCCTGTCTCCGTCAGCATCCCGCGTGACAGAGCCTTCCTGACGCGCTGCCCCCGAAAGGAAAGGCCGCGCCTTGGTGGGGTTATGGCACTCTCCGCCCAATCCGGTTGCTTTGCGCGCTCATGGGTTTCTGTCGCAGGCGCAACCCGCCCTATCCCTTAACTTTGAACAGCCAGCCTTTTGCTTTGCTGATTTCGTAGGTCAGCAGCACTCGCCCCGCATCCAGATCGGCCAAATCGCAAACTTCTGCGAAGTCGCGCGACCACGGCCAGAACGGATCCTTGCCCTCTGCCGCGTCCCGCAGGCCGCCGAGTAGGACGCTTAAGCGAGTTCGGGTCCAGCATGGCGATGGCCCGCGACCATGTTTGCGCAATCGTGGCGATGGTCGCGGGCAGCGGCGCAGCACCGTCAGCAGCACACCCGCGCCCCGCTCCGCCATGTGTTCGGCGGTGACAAAGGGGAACGCCGCCCGCTTCTCCATCTGCGGCTCGCGCCGTCCAAATGGCCAAAGGTTCACCACCGCACCTCACCCGCTAGAAGGATGTCCGCGCCAGATGTACGAAATAGCCCGTCTAGGCTTCCCGTGTGAGGCTGGATCGCCCGCGTTCCTCTGGCGGAACTCACGCCGCGCCGGGCTGGGGATCAACGGGGAAAGCGCCAAGGCACGCACGGCCCCCACCACATGCGCAGCGGGTGCGGGCGGGGTGACTGTGCCCACCTGCGTGAAGCGATACCGCCCCGCTGTCAGGGTGTCGACAAGCCCAAGTTCGGGCACGTGATCCACATCATCGGTTACGTCCAGCCATGCCCCGGCGACCCACTGCACAATCACCAATCGGCGGGAAAGGGATAGCGTGGTCAAGTCACATCGCCGCCCTCGTGCATGTTCGCCACCCCGCTTGCGCCGTGACGGGATAGAAGGTCTGCCCGGGGAAGATTTCCGCCATCGCCCAGCTCGCCGCGATGATCGCCGCAGCGCCGTCGTTCACCACACTTGCTTCCAACGCCATAGACACTGCATCGGGGGGGGCCGCGTGTCATTTTAGAGGCGGTGATCTTAGAGGCGGTGATCATCGCAAGAAAGCTGAAACCCGAAAGCCGGGCTGATACCTGTGACAAGCCCGGAGGACAGCGTGGTCAATGCATCCCGCACGTGAGATACATCCTCTAGCGCCGGGTCGATGGTGGCGGTGAAGGTCAGCGCCCCAATCCGGTGCCGACCGTCGATGATTTTCTGTGCTTGTTCTTTGGGCCCTGTAACGCCGCCAAACAAACCGTCCGTGATTTTGGGCCCATCGCCATCTGCGCGTCGTCAACAGCGTCGACGATGTAATGATTGCCACAATCAACTCGCGGCACATGGTGCAGACCATTGCGAATGCCCAGTTGATCGTCTACCCCGACGCCGGTCATGGTGCGCAGTTTCAGTATCCTGAAAGGTTACGCCACCACGCGGTTCAGTTCTTGAATGAGTGAAGCGCGCCCAGCAGACGCAGTGCCGCTTCTTTGATGCGCGCAGCCGATCCTCGTGAAAATCGACACGATCACCCGCTAATGCGCGCCATGTCCCCTTCGGTGTCCGGGCTAAGCCGTACCGCCCGGACCAAAGCTAAAAGGCCCGCTTCTCGGTGGGCCTTTTAGCGTCACAGGCCTGCCTCATAGGCCGGGGTGACATCACATCACACCCAAAGCTTTACCCCTGCTTGGCCTCCAGCGCCGCCAGCCGCCCGGCCAACGCCACATTCTCCTCACGCGCTTTTTGCGCCATCAGGCGCACCGCGTCGAATTCCTCACGGGTGACGAAATCGCGGTCCGCCAGCCAGCGGTCGACAAAGCCTTTCATCGCGGTTTCGGCTTCGGATTTGGCACCCTGCGCCACGCCCATCGCATTGGTCATCAGTTTCGACATATCATCGAAGAATTTGTTTCCGGCCGTCATCTGGGGCCTCCTTTCGCTTAAGCCTTATATGAGCCGCCATGCCTTCATGCACAAGATGGCGATCTGCCGCGATCCCACGTTGACATCGCGCCCCCGCTTGCCGACAACGCGAGGGAAATCGCAGGAAGCCGCATGTCCTATATCCCCTTCCCCAATCTCTCGCCCGATATCTTCTCGATCCCGCTTGGGGGGCTGACGCTGACTCTGCGCTGGTATGCCTTGGCCTATATCGTCGGGCTTCTGGCGGGCTGGAAGCTGATCGTCTGGATGATCAACACGCCGCGCCTGTGGTCCGGTCCGCCGTCTCTGACGCCCGAAGCGGTCGAGCGTCTGCTGACATGGGTGATTTTCGGCGTCATCCTTGGTGGGCGCTTGGGCTATGTGATCTTCTACCAACCCGACCATTTTCTGCAAAATCCGCTGCAAATCCTGCGGGTGTGGGAAGGTGGCATGTCCTTCCACGGCGGCTTTCTGGGCGTCGCCATCGCAGGCATCTGGTTCTGCAAGCGTGAGAAAATCGCCATGCTGCCGCTGGCCGATCTGATGGCCGCCGTCGCCCCCATCGGCCTGCTGTTGGGCCGCTTGGCCAATTTTGTGAACGCAGAACTCTGGGGCCGCCCCACCGATCTGCCTTGGGGCGTGGCTTTTCCGGGCGAGGCCGCGCAAACCTGCGCAGGCGTGCTGACCGTCTGCGCCCGCCACCCCAGCCAGCTTTATGAGGCGGCTTTGGAAGGCCTGCTGTTGCTTGTCCTGCTCAGCTATCTGATCTGGCGGCGCGGCTGGCTGAAAACCCCCGGCAAAATCGCGGGCCTGTTCTTCGCAGGCTACGGCCTCGCGCGTTTTCTGGTCGAATTCGTCCGCCAGCCGGATGCGCAATTCGTCTCAGACGGTAACCCCTTGGGACTGGCACTCCATGCAGCAGGCTACGGGCTGACCATGGGCCAAATCCTGACGCTGCCGATGATCGCCGCAGGCATTTGGTTCATCGCCAAAGCCAAACCCGCCCCAGAAAACCCCGCATGACCCCGCTCGCCGATCTGCTGATCCGGCGCGTCCAAGCCACCGGCCCGATCACCCTCGCCGATTATATGGCCGAGTGCCTGCTCCACCCCCAGCATGGCTATTATGCCACCCGCGACCCGTTCGGCGCTGGTGGCGATTTCACCACCGCCCCCGAGATCAGCCAGATGTTCGGCGAGCTGTTGGGCCTCTGCCTCGCGCAAACTTGGCTCGACCAAGGCGCGCCTGCGCGCTTCACCCTCGCCGAACTCGGCCCCGGTCGCGGCACCCTGATGGCCGATGTTCTGCGCGCCACCAAAGCCGTTCCGGGCTTCCATGCGGCCGCCGAAGTGCTGCTGATTGAAGCCTCCGCCACCTTACGCGCGCGCCAGCGCATCACCTTAGGCGATCATCCGGTGCAATGGGCCGACCAGCTCACGCTCGGGGAAATCCCACTCTATCTGCTCGCCAATGAATTCTTCGACGCCCTGCCGATCCGCCAATTCACACGGCACAGCCAAGGCTGGGAGGAAACCCTGATCGGCGTCACCAACGACCGCCTGAGCTTTGGTAAATCCCCGCCCACCCAAATTTCCCCGCTGAACCATCGCCTTGCCGACACCAAACCCGGCGACATCGTCGAAATCTGCACCGCCGCCGCCCCGATCATGCAGATCATCGCCGCCCAAATCGAAACCCACGGCGGCGCAGCCCTGATCCTCGACTACGGCGATTGGACCTCACGCGGCGATACATTCCAAGCGCTGAGGGCGCATCGCTTCACCGATCCGCTCGCGGCCCCCGGTGAAGCCGACCTCACAGCCCATGTCGATTTCGCCGCGCTCACCGCCGCCTGTAAAACCCACGCCTACACCTCGCAAGGCCAGCTTCTGATAGCCCTCGGCATCCATCACCGCGCCGCGCAACTGGCCGAAAAGCTGACCGGAGACGCCGTCACCCAGCACAATGCCGCCACGCACCGCTTGACCGCGCCCGAGGAAATGGGAAGGTTGTTCAAAGCCCTCGCCGTCTATCCCTCCTTTGCCCCCAAGCCTCCCGGATTCGCCTGATGCTGGAAATCATCACCTCCGACGCCCTTTCCCCCCGCCACGGGTTTTTCACGCGTAAGGGTGGGGCCTCATCAGGGATTTTTGCCGGGCTGAACTGCGGCACCGGCTCGACCGACCAAGCCGAAGCCGTGGCGATCAACCGCGCCCGCGTCGCCGAGGCGCTGGATCTTGCGCCTGATCATCTCGTCTCGGTGCACCAGGTGCATTCCCCCGACGCGCTGCATGTCACAACGCCGCTGCGGGTCCGCCCGCAAGCCGATGCAATGGTCACAGCCACGCCGGGCTTGGGCCTTGCCATCCTGACCGCCGATTGCCAGCCTGTGCTGTTCGCCGATACATCCGCGGGTGTGATCGGCGCGGCCCATGCCGGTTGGCGCGGCGCGAAAGATGGCGTGCTGGAAGCAACGCTTGTGGCGATGGAGGCTTTGGGGGCCTCGCGCGCCAATATCGCCGCCGTGATCGGCCCCTGCATCAGCCAATCCGCCTATGAGGTTGGCCCCGAGTTCTTTGAAGCCTTCACCGACGACGATCCCGAAACTCGCCGCTTCTTCGCCCAAGGCCCGCGTGATCGGATGTTGTTCGACCTGCCCGGCTACGGGCTGTGGCGGCTGCGCGAAGCAGGGGTCGGCCATGCCGAATGGACCCGGCATTGCACCTTTTCAGATGCGTCGTGGTTCTTTTCCTACCGCCGCGCCACCCATGCGCATGAGGCCGATTACGGCCGCCTGCTGTCGGTGATCCGGCTGTAAAGCCGTCAGCTCTGCCACAATTCACCACAATGCCGCACAAAGTTACCTCAATCCCTACTGCTTCCAGCCCAAACCCTGCCGCAAAGATCCGTCAGATTGTCTCCAACGCATGAACAAACCTGCAAGGGAGACAGCCATGAAAAAACAACCCCGCTGGATGAAATCCGCCATCGCTGCAAGCGCCGAGCCGCAAGTGGCCCTGCCATGGGCACGCGGCCAACGTCGCCGCCCTGCCGCACTGAAAGCCGCCCCCGCCAAGCCGCGCGCGCAGGCTGCCCACTGATCAACCGTCCCAACGCGGGCCCGATTCGCAAAAAATGCCGGGGACAACCCCCGGCGTTTTTCATTTTCAGCGCACCCCCCCGCATTGCACCCTCAGCGTGAACAATAACGGCAACAACATGAAGATCGCATCATAACCGCATATCAATTAAGAATAAACTTTGACAACCGAACGCGTTTCCGCCATGTTTGGCCTTACAGATGTCCCTCTGTGAAAACAGGCGGTGGCGGGCGTGGTAAGACCCCTCAAGGGCTCCCCCCTCAGCGCACCAGTTCGGCGAAAGCTGAGCTGCGGATGATGCTCAGTTAAGGCGGCCCTGGTGTTCTCTGACACCATCAAGGGGCCGCCTAAACATTTGCGCGGCCCTGTTCCAGCAAATCGAATTCTGCCTCAGAATTCGGCACGTTTTCTGACTTCCGAAAACGCCTCCCCGGTCCAGCTCAAGCGTGCTTCGCCAACCGTGCTTCCAGCACATCAAACGGCAGTCCCGGCTCGTCCTTGGCACAGCGGATCACCAGCGAGGTCTTCACATTCGCCACATTCTCGGCCTTCAAAAGCTGCTCGGTCAGGAACGATTGAAAGCTCGACAGATCCGGGGCCACACATTTCAAGATGAAATCAATCTCGCCATTCAGCATATGGCACTCGCGCACCAAGGGCCACGCCCGGCAGCGGCCCTCAAAGGTCGACAGATCCGCCTCGGCCTGGCTTTGCAGCCGCACCATCGCGAAGACCTGCACCTCAAACCCCATCTCGCGCGCATCGATATCGGCGTGATAGCCCTTGATATAGCCCGCCTCCTCCAGCGTGCGCACCCGGCGCAGGCAGGGTGGCGCTGAAATCCCCACCCGGCTGGCGAGTTCCACATTGGTCATCCGACCATCCGCCTGCAATTCCGCCAGAATACGGCGGTCGATCGGATCAAGTTTTGTGCCGGCCATATGGGCCTCCTTTTTGGCTTGTATCTATGCCTACGCCCCGCCCTGCGCAACATTCTTTCACAACCGCGCAAGATGTTTTCGCAAAACACCTCCCAGCCGCACAATTCCGCCATGCGTTTGCCAGCCCTTCCCCCGCAGCCAGCCAACGCATATATCAAGCCCCACACGATTCCGGGGATGCGCCATGACCACCACACGCCACACCAAAGTTCTGATCATCGGCTCTGGCCCGGCAGGCTATACGGCTGCGGTTTACGCCGCCCGCGCTATGCTGGAACCGATCCTCGTGCAGGGCCTGCAACCCGGTGGCCAGCTGACGATCACCACCGAGGTCGAAAACTGGCCGGGTGACACCCATGTGCAAGGCCCCGATCTGATGGTGCGGATGCAGGGCCATGCCGAGGCGATGGGGGCAGAAGTGATCTCCGACTACATCACCAGCCTTGATCTGCAAAACCGCCCCTTCACCGCAAAATCCGACTCCGGCACCACCTACACCGCCGATGCGGTGATCCACGCCCCCGGCGCGCCAGCCAAATGGCCGGGGCCTCCCTCGGAAAAAAAATACAAAGGCTTCCGCCTCCC
>CAYLYV010000117.1:0-14760 GCA_964387655.1 uncultured Cypionkella sp.
GGGTCCGGCGCAGTTCTTTCGGCCCCAAGGTCGCGAAATCCACCGGCGACAGCTTGGCCAGCACCTGATCGGCCTTCGCGCCCTCAATCCGAAACACTGCACGCGCATCTGACAGCGCGACCGCCAGATGATGCTGGCCGCGCAAAGCCTCGGCAATCGCCGCCAGCGCCGCATCGGTTTCCGCATAGGGCAGCAGCAGCAGATATTCGTCCGGGCTCATCCAGCCCGCCGCTTTGTCGCCGGCAATCTCAATCTGGCGCTGGCCCGGCACCGCCAAACCCACCGCAGCCTTAATCGCCGCCGCCAACCCCGGCAGATCGGACTTGGCGCGAAGCGAGATCATCCCTACTGGGCCAATCTCGGACACTTTCGCAAAACCGTCAAACGAGGCATGGCCCAAGGCACTGACAGCATTAGACATTATTCTTCTCCCCGTCTTTGTCATAGAACACCGGATCAACCACCTTGGCCTTCACAGTGCCGCCGGTGATCGTGGTAAACTCCACCACATCGCCGATCCGCTCCAGGCCACCCTTGATCAACCCCATCGCGATGCCCTTTTTCAGCGTCGGCGAGAAGTAGGTCGAGGTCACCCGGCCCTGCGTATTGCCCTGTCCGTTGGCATTCTTGCCCGCAGACGGAATATAAGCGCCGTCCTGAATGACCGAACCGTCCAAAGTCTCAAACCCGGCCAGCTTCCAACGATCCGGGCTTGCCAGATAAGTCCGCTCCTGCCCGCGCTTGCCCAGAAAGTCCGGCTTTTTCTTCGAGATCGCCCAGCCGAGGTTCAAATCCTGCGGGATGATCGTGCCATCGGTCTCATCACCGATCATGATAAAGCCCTTCTCGGCCCGCATGATGTGCAACGCTTCGGTGCCATACACCATCGCGCCAAACTCGGCCCCTGCGGCGTGCAAAGCCTCCCAGAACGCCAGCCCCATGCTCGCTGGAACCGCGACCTCATAGGAAAGCTCACCCGAGAAGCTGATCCGATAGATCCGCGCCGGGAAACCACCCAAGGTGCCATCGGCCCATTGCATGAACGGCAATGTTTCTTTGGAAACATCCATCCCGCCCAGTTTCTCCAGCACTTTCCGTGCGTTCGGGCCGACAACCGCCACCTGAGCCAGTTGCTCGGTCACATTGGCGGTATAGACCTGCCAATCCCACCACTCACATTGCAGCCAGTCTTCCATCCAGGCATGAATGCGATCCGCGCCGCCTGAGGTGGTATGGCAAAGCCAGGTATCCTCATCAATCCGCGCCACCACGCCGTCATCCGACAAGAAGCCCTGTTCCGAACACATCAGACCATAGCGGCATTTGCCAATCGGCAAACTGCTCATCACGCCGGTATAAAGCATGTCCAAGAACCGCCCCGCATCCGGGCCCTTGACGATGATCTTGCCAAGCGTCGAGGCATCCAGCAGCCCCAGATTGGTCCGCGTGTTGATCACCTCACGATGCACCGCCTGTTCGTGGTTCTCACCGGGGCGCGGGAAGGTATAGGGCCTGCGCCACAACCCGACAGGTTCAAAATACGCATGGTTCTTCTCATGCCATGCGTGCATCGGCGTCTTGCGCAACGGTTGGAAGATCTCGCCGCGCGACTCGCCAGCCAAAGCTCCCAAAGTCACCGGGGCATAAGGCGGGCGGAACGTCGTGGTGCCAACTTGCGGGATTTCTTCATGCAACGCATCAGCAAGAACGGCCAGACCGTTGATATTACTCAGCTTACCCTGATCTGTTGCCATGCCCAACGTGGTGTAACGCTTGGTATGCTCGACCGAGGTATAGCCCTCCCGCGCCGCAAGTTGCACGTCCGAGACTTTCACATCGTTCTGATAATCCAGCCACATCTTTGCCTTCAGCGCAGGACCAGCCCCCTGCGGCATGATCCAGACGGCTTCCATATCAGCTTCCGGCGCCGCATCTGCCACAGCCGCCTTGGCTTCGGCCTTGAAACCTGCCGCCTCAGCCGCCGCAGCCCCGCCTTTAGCGCCGCAAACCAAAGCCTCTGCCGCCGTCATTGCGCCGTTGGCATTGCCCACCGGCACCACCATACGCTGACCATCCGCGCCCGTCGGCGGACGGGTTGCATCCGGGCGGAAATGCGCATGGGTCTTGTCCCAGATCAGCTTGCCGCCGCAATGGCTCCACAGGTGAACCACCGGCGACCAGCCGCCCGACATTGCCACAGCGTCGCAGGAAATTTCTTCCAGAACAGCGCCTTGGCCCGCCTGCGCGCAGAGCGAAACGCCCGTCACCCGCTTGCCGCCCTTGACCTTGGCAATCGCGCGGCCCGCCTCAACCCGTATCCCCATCGCACGGGCTTTCGCGGGCAGATCACCGGTCACCGCAGCTCGCGCGTCAACGATACAAGGCACCGACAGCCCCGCCTGCACCAGCGCAATCGCGGTGCGGTAGGCGTCGTCATTGTTGGTGACAACCACCGTGCGATCGCCCGGCGAGACCGCATAATTCACCACATAATCGCGCACCGAACCCGCCAGCATCACGCCGGGAATATCATTGCCCGCAAACGACAAAGGCCGCTCAATCGCCCCGGTCGCGGTGACAATCTGGCTAGCGCGAATACGCCACAGCCGCTTTTTCGGACGGCCATCGCCCGGCGTGGTATCGGCGATCTTTTCTTCCGCCAGCACATAGCCGTGGTCATAGACGCCCGAGCCCATCGTGCGCGTGCGCATCTTCACATTCTCAAGCGCTGCAAGGCCTTGCACGGCAGAGTTAATCCAAACCTCCGCCGGTTTACCCTCAATCACATCGCCATCAACCGGTGCGCGGCCGCCCCAATGCGCCGATTGTTCCAGCAGCATCACCCGCGCGCCGGAAGCGCCCGCGACCAAAGCCGCCTGCAAGCCCGCAATACCGCCGCCAATCACCAGCACATCGCAGAAGCTATAAGTATACTCATAGCGGTCGGCATCCCGCGCCGTCGGCGCCTTGCCCAAACCCGCCGAGCGCCGGATGATCGGCTCGAACACATGTTTCCACGCAGCACGCGGCCACATGAAGGTCTTGTAGTAGAACCCGCCCGGCAGGAACCGCGCCAGGCTGTTGTTGATCACGCCGACATCGAATTCCAGCGTCGGCCAGTGGTTCTGGCTCGCCGCTTCCAGCCCGTCAAACAATTCCGTCGTGGTCACCCGTTGGTTCGGTTCAAACCGCCCCTCGCGGCCCAGACCGACCAGAGCATTCGGCTCCTCCGGCCCCGCCGCCACCAGCCCGCGTGGGCGGTGATATTTGAAGCTGCGGCCCAGCAGCATCTGGTCATTCGCCAGCAGCGCCGCCGCCAGAGTATCCCCGGCCAAGCCGCGCAACTTCTTGCCGTTGAACGAAAATTCCTGCGACGCCGAGCGGTCGATCAACCGCCCGCCTTTTGAAAGCCGGGTGCTCATTTGTAGCCCTTCCAGTCCGGCCGCTTGGCCTTGATCTTGTCTTGTAGGTCCGCAGGCGGTGCCGAAGATTGCGCAGGGTATGTGCCGAACACTTCCAAAGTGTTGGTATCCCGCGCCGCCAAAAACCACTTGCCGCAGCCATAGACATGCCGCCAACGCTCAAAATGCACCCCCTTGGGGTTCTTGCGCGCGAACATGTAATCTTCAAACTCGGTGTCGGAAGACCCCGGCCCAAACCGCTTCAGATGCGCCTCATAGCCGGGCGTCAGTTCGGTTTCTTCGGCTTTGACGCCGCAATACGGACATTCCAGAATCAGCATAGCGTCATCCCTGTTGGCAATTTGGGCGCAGTGCTCTGCGCAAACGAGAAAAGGGCGGACACCGCACGGTGTCCGCCCAAAATCAGATGATCAGCAATAGCCCGCAGGCCCGCAAAGTTACGGGTTGGCAGGGGCTGCTGGTGGTGTGGCAGGTGCCGGGTCAGCGGGCGCAGGCGTGACAGGGTCAGCAGGCGCGGGAGTGACCGGATCGGCAGGGGCCGGGGTGACAGGATCAGCCGGGGCTGGTGCAACGGGGTCAGCCGGAGCTGGAGCCACTGGATCAGCAGGCGCGGGCGTTTCCACGGTGACAGAATTGGTCGTGCCGCCGTCAGTCGCAGATTTTGGCGTGCTGTCGCCGAGAACAAACCACAGCAGCAAAGCCACCGCGACAACAAGCCCGCCGACGATAAAGCCGATATTGCTGGATTTGGTGACGGGAACGTCACGCTCGGGTGGGCGATATTGATCAGACATGATGCAGTCTCCTTGCAGAAGGTATCTGGCAAGGTAACGCAGCCCGGTGCGTTTTGGTTCCATTGGGAGGCGAAACCCAACATCAATGCGCCACCCCAGCCGCGACGCTTTCATCAATGAACTGGCCTTCCTTGAAGCGCCACATGTTGAACGCCTCGGCCAGAGCCCCCGGCTCGCCCTTCGCCATCAGCTCGGCCATCGCCCAGCCTGAGCCCGGAATGGCCTTGAAACCGCCTGTCCCCCAACCGCAGTTGATAAAGCAATTCCCCAACGGCGTTTTCGAGATGATTGGCGAGCGGTCGCCAGTCATATCGACAATCCCGCCCCATTGCCGCAGCATCTTCAGCCGCGAAATCATCGGGAAGGTCTCAATCAGCGCCCGCAGCGTTTCCTCGATATGGTGGAAAGACCCGCGCTGGGTGAAGTTGTTGAACCCGTCGGTGCCGCCGCCGATCACCATCTCACCCTTGTCGGATTGCGACATATAGCCATGCACAGTGTTGGCCATCACCACGACATCCATGCAGGGCTTGATCGGCTCGGACACCATGGCTTGCAGCGCCACAGCCTCAATCGGCAGCCGGAACCCGGCCATTTCAGCGACTTGCCCCGAATGGCCCGCCACCACAACGCCCAGCTTCTTGCAGCCGATATAACCCTTGGTGGTCTCCACGCCCGTCACAACCCCGGCCTCAGAGGTCACACCCTTGACCTCGCATTGCTGGATAATATCCATGCCCATATCCGAACAGGCCCGCGCATAGCCCCAAGCCACCGCATCGTGCCGCGCCGTGCCGCCGCGCGCCTGATAAAGCGCGCCCAGCACCGGATAACGCGGCCCGTCGATGTTGATGATCGGCACCAGTTCCTTGACGCGCTGCGGCGAAATCCACTCGGTCGCCACACCCTGCATGTTGTTGGCATGCACCGTGCGCAGATAGCCGCGCACCTCGTGGTGGGTCTGGCCCAGCATCAGCAGACCACGCGGCGAGAACATGACGTTATAGTTCAGATCCTGCGACATCGTCTCATAGAGCGACCGCGCCTTTTCATAGATCGCAGCCGAAGGGTCTTGCAGGTAGTTCGACCGAATAATCGTGGTGTTCCGCCCGGTGTTGCCACCGCCCAGCCAACCCTTTTCGATGATCGCGACATTGGTGATGCCGAAATTCTTGCCGAGGTAATAGGCGGTCGCCAAACCATGCCCACCGGCCCCCACGATGATCACATCGTAGTGCTTTTTCGGCGCAGGCGCGGCCCAGGCCCGCTCCCATCCAAGGTGATAATTCAGCGCCTGTTTGGCGATGGCGAAAACCGAATAGCGTTTCATGGGCTGGCCCCCCTATCTTGCGTCGCTTATCGCGTGATCCCTGTTTTTATCCCGCGACAGCAGCGGCACAATCGGGAAAATTACGACATGTCTGGTGGTTTTGAACCCCTGCGCCCGACTGCGGCAGAATCCCCCCTTTTGCGGGGCGGCCAAAGCGCCTACATCGGGGCCAGCGATTAAGGGGCGGATGATGCAGGATTGGATCTTTTGGGCGGCAGTTGTGGCCCTGACAGCCGGAGTGGGCGCGATCCTGCTGCAAGCCTACCGCCGCGGCGATGCCAGCGCCGACAATGAGGCCGCGCTGAAAGTCTACCGTGACCAGTTGGCCGAGGTTGACCGCGACCTTGCCCGCGCCGTGATCTCCGCCCCCGAGGCCGAGCGGGTTAAAACCGAAGTCTCCCGCCGCCTGCTCGATGCCGACCGCGCCCGCCAAGCCCCTGCCACAAACGGCCACGGCAAACTCTGGCCCACGGCCCTCGCCCTGACCCTCGCAGCCTTAGCAGCCCTCTACACCTACGACCGCATCGGCGCCCCCGGTTATGGCGACCTGCCGCTGACCGACCGTCTTGCCCGCGCCGACCAAGCCTACCGCGACCGCCCGAGCCAAGCCGCAGCCGAGGCCAACGCCCCTGCCCAGCCCAGCCCCGTGCAGCCCGACCCCGCATACGCCGCTCTAATGGAAAAACTGCGCGCCGCCGTGATCGCGCGCCCGGACGATCCGCAAGGCCTTGCCCTGCTTGCAAAAAACGAAGCCCAGCTTGGCAATTACATCGCCGCCCGCAAGGCCCAAGAACATCTGCTGTCCCTGCTGGGCGACAAAGCCAGTGCCAATGATCACGCAAGCCTCGCGCAAACCATGATCTTCGCCGCAGGCGGCCTTGTCACGCCAGAGGCGGAAAAACACCTGATCCGCGCGCTGGAACTTGACACCACAAACCCGCTTGCCCGCTATTTCTCTGGCCTGATGTTCGCCGAAATCGGCCGCCCCGACCGCGCCTTCGCCCTGTGGGAGCCGCTGTTGCGCGAAGGCCCCGCCGATGCACCATGGATCGCCCCCATTCGCGGCATGCTGCAAGACACCGCCGATGCCGCTGGCATCAAATACCAACTCCCCGCCAGCAAAGGCCCCACCGCCGAAGAGGTTGCCAACGCGGGTGAGATGTCGGCAGCAGATCGGCAAGACATGATCAAAGGCATGGTCGGCCAGTTGGAAACCCGCCTGACTTCGGAGGGCGGCCCGGTCGAGGAATGGGCCAAACTGATCACCTCACTGGGCGTGATCGGCGAGAAAACCCGCGCCAAGGCCGCTTATGACAAGGCGCTGACCGTGTTCCAAGCCGACGATGCCGCCTTGGGCCTGATCGAAGCCGCAGCTTCCACCGCTGGGGTCACCCCATGATCCTGACCGACATCACCGATTTCCTCGCCGCCCTGCCCCCCAACCGTGCCATCTGCGGCCTCGACCTTGGCGACAAAACCATCGGCATCGCCGTCTCCGACCTGCGCCGGAGCGTTTCGACCCCGATCCACACCGTCCGCCGCACCAAATTCACCGCCGACGCCGCCGAACTCCTCGCCGTGCTGACCGAGCGCAACATCGCCGGCATCATCCTCGGCCTGCCCCTCAATATGGACGGCTCTGAAGGCCCCCGCGTGCAATCCACCCGCGCCTTCGCCCGCAATCTGATCAAACTGACCGAGCTGCCAATCACCTTCTGGGATGAACGCCTCTCCACCGTCGCGGCTGAACGCGCGCTGCTCGAAGGCGACACCTCACGCAAACGTCGCCGGGAAGTCATTGACCAAGTCGCCGCAGGCTATATCTTACAAGGCGCGCTGGATCGGCTCAGCTACATGAGCCGCACCCCGCCAGCCCCCGAACAGGACGACAGCTAAGATGGACGAAGTCTGGAAACGCGCCGAAATCCAAAGCCCCTGCGTCAAGCTGTGCGTCGTCCATCCCGAGGCCCGCATCTGCGTCGGTTGCTTCCGCAGCATTGACGAAATCGCCACCTGGTCCCGCCTGACCCCCTCCGAACGCCAAGCCATCATGGCCGAGCTGCCCGCCCGCGCCACCACGTTAACCAAACGCCGGGGCGGCCGCATGGCCCGCCTTGGCGGCAAAGGTTGACACGACTCGCGGATCGGCCCAGCCTTCCCTCATATTTCAAAGCCGTTTTCAGCGATATGAGGTTGCCATGCCAATTCCCACCCTCGGGCAAATCCCGCTGGATTTCGCCACCCTGCGCGCCGGATACCCCACCTACAACCGCCTGCCCAAGCACATCGGCGACTATATGGACGCGCTGAACGTTGGCAACACCGGGCCGCGCAACACGCCCTGCTGCTTCCAAATCTCCGAAGCCCTGAACCTCGCGGGGGCCGAGCATAAGATCCCGCCGCGCAGCTACCGCCGTGCCTGCGCGAAGCTGGGCCAAAACTACTACCTCGGTGCTGTCGATGAATTGGAAACTTACCTCACCAACCGCTATGGGCGCGGCGATACCGTCTATTCCGGCCCCGCCCACGGCGATATCCACGCGATCAAGGCGCGTCTGGCAGGCCGCTCCGGCATCATCACCTTCCGCGACAACGGCTATGGCTTGCACACCGAATTGTGGAACGGCGAGCATATCATCCAGAACGGGGCCCCCGGCTCCAACGGCGCGGGCATGTCGGAACGCGGCATCTTCGGTGTCCCCCGCATCATCTTTTGGGCTTGCACGGGCGATGATGCGCGCGATCCTATGCCCGATTGGGCCGTCGGCTGGTGGCAGATTGAAACCATCACTGACCCGTATTTCTACTATATCTCCGACCAATACGTCGTGTTCTACACCACCACCCGCCCCGCCAATATCCTGACCCAACCGGTGCGCGGGGCGATGATGCAGGGCGTGGTGACGCTCAATGAGTCCCGCCCCGGCCTCTCAATCCAGTGGGAGCCTTCTGCCGATGGCGAGACCACCGAGACCTACGTTCTCGACGCCGAGCCGGGTCATATGACTGGCAGCATCAACAACACCCTGCCCGCAATCGCCACCAAAATGACCCTCGCCATGCCAGCCCCGCCCCCACGTCGCAGGCGTTAACTGACCAGCAGATCCTCCATCAACGCCGCCTTGGTGGTGTTCAGCACGGTCAGCACATCGCCCTCGCCAAAGCTGAACACCACATTCGCACCGTATTGCAAAGCGTGGCTCAACGCCTGCGCCACAGTGCTGACCCCGGCAAAGCCATTCAGCACCAGCACATCGACGTTGTCCTCGAAATCCAGCACCCGATCCGCGCCAGAGGTTTTCGCGAACAAAAACTGATCCGCCCCCGCACCGCCAGTCAGAAAATCCCGCCCCGCCCCACCATCCAAGCGATCAGCCCCAGCGCCGCCGATCAGACTGTCTTGGCCCGCAAGCCCGAACAAACGGTCATTGCCCGCCCCCCCGGTCAGCCGATTGGCCAGCGCGTTGCCCGTGCCCGTGAAATCTCCTACCCCGATAAACGTCAGATGCTCCACCTGAGTCTGCACCTCCAGCCCCGGACGGGTCAAAGAATACACCCGCGCCGTGCTCAGCACCGTATCAACGCCCTCGCCGACCAGTTCGCGCATAGAATCCGCCGTCTGATCCACGATATAAGTGTCATTGCCAATACCGCCATACAGTTGATCACGCCCCAAGCCGCCATCCAACCGATCATGGCCGCGCCCGCCAAACAGCGCATCAATCCCACCGCCGCCGATCAGCTGATCCGCGCCATCCTGCCCAAACAGAAAATCATCGCCCGCAAGCCCCGACAGCTGATCATTGCCAGTGCCGCCATAAAGAAAATCATTCGAGATCGCGCGGCCATTGATCGTATCATTGCCGCCATAGCCAAAGCCAAATCCGGCATATTCCGCAGCATCAGTGCCCGCCTCGCCAGCGGCCATCTCATAGGCCTCATTGCGTAGGGTCATCTTGGTCAGGCTGACCGCCACCACCTCGCCCGCCGCCTGCGCCGCTGTGCCACGCTGCCCCAGCGAATAGGCATCCATCGCATGCGCCAAGGAATGTTGGTGCCGCGCCGTCAAAGTCCCGTCGGCATTGATCACCATCAGGCTGGAAGCCCCGGTTTGCAGCCCCGGAAACCAGCCGATCCCCATGCCATGCGCGGCGAACCATTCATAACTGGCGGCCGCGAGATCGTCCTCATTCAACAGCGATCCCGGATCATCGACCTTGCCATCGGCGTTGGTCTCGGTGATCAGCACCGCATCACCCGCCACCGACGCAAACAACGAGTCAAGCAAGGTGGAAAGCTCTGCGCTGGTGGTCGGCAAATCCGTGCCCATCCAGCCGGGATAGAGATGCGACGACCACACCAGATTGTCACCCACGCCCGCCCGCAGATAATCCAGCGCCGAGACGCCCTCAATCATCGTGCCCGCCAGCGTCAGGAAATCACCGTTATAACCCCAGCCGCCGACCAGTATTTTACCCTCGGCCCGCGCCTCGATCAGCTCGGTCAGCGCAATCGCATGATCGGCGTAAAGCTTGACGAAATCGGCCTTGTTCAAATCACCCTGCGTGCCATTGGCGCGCACCGAATGCTTGTATCCTGCGGATTCGTTCATCAACTCCCAGCCATAAACCGCATCCTCAACCGCCGTATGCTGATCCATCCAGTCGAGCATTTTGCTCCAAGCCCCAGACACATCGCTATAATTGGTCTCAAGCGCCGCGTAGGCCTCGGCATTGGTCAGCGCAGGCCAACCCTCGATGCCGCGCCCGATATTCTGCGCATCGCCGCCCGCATACACCATGGTCAGCTGATAGCCCGCCGCCGTAGCCGCCTCCAGAAACCGCTCCATCTGCGGATGCAGCGAGCCATCGGCGTTGAAGGAATATTCGTTGAACTGCACCCGCAGATTGTTCACCAGCGGCAGGGATGCCTTGATCCCGGCCACGAATTGCTCGGGGTTGCCATACATGTCTTGCGGGATCAGTTGCACCGGGTCTTGCCAGGTGCCGCCCGATCCATCCGCCGCCTTCATCACGATGTTGATCATCGCAATGTCGCTTGTCGCCGTTGCAGCTGAAAACCCCATACCAAGCAGCCTTCTGAACACATCCGCCCAAACGCTTGGCACAAGACCCCCCAGCCCATGCCAGCGCAGAATGACCCCCGCAGCAGCGCCGGGATCAACCTAGGAAAGATGTGGTCGAACTTCGTGGTCAAACTTGGGCAATTTCGCGCAGTTGGCATGGCCATTCTGCACGACTGTATCCAGATTATCATAACAACCTAAGGTTGCACATGTTAATAATCCGTTACCTCAGCCTCGCAAGCTATTGATTTTCCGGGCCGCTAAAACTGTCCACGCGTGGACAAATTGCCCTTACCAGCCCAAAACCTTGCGCAGCATATTCAGCGCGACCAAAGTGATGAACACCGCAAATGCCCGTTTCAACGGCTTGGGGTCCATCGCATGCGCCAGCTTGACCCCCCAAGGCGTCGTCAGCATGGTGGACCCGATCACCACCAAAAACGCCGGGATATTGACCGCCCCCAAAGTATAAGGCGGCGCGTTTTCAATCGGCACGAACAAGAACCCCAGCACCGAAGGCGTCGCAATCAACACCCCCAACCCCGCCGCCGTGGCAACCGCCCGGTGGATCGGCACGCCATAAAGGCTCATCAACGGCACCCCAAACGTGCCGCCGCCAATCCCCATCATCGCCGAACAAAACGCCAGCACCGAAGCCATGATCCCGCGTGTCGGCTGCCCCGGCAGCTGCGTGCCCAGCCGCCACCCCGGCTTGCCGAACGCCATATAAAGCCCCGCCAGCCCCGCCAGAACCCCAAACACCACCTGCAACACCACCGACTTGACCAGTGCCGCTACCAAAGTCCCCGCCAGCGCACCGCCCACAATAAACGGCGCCCAATCGCGCAGCATCTGCCAATCCACCGCCCCCTTCTTGTGATGCGACGCGACCGACCGCGGCGAGGTCACCACAATCGTCGCGAGCGAGGTCGCCACACAAATCTGCATCAGCTTTGGCCCCTCATAGCCCAGATGGCTGAAGGCATAGAAAAACGCCGGCACCAACACGATGCCGCCGCCCACCCCCAGCAGCCCTGCGACCACTCCCGCCACTCCGCCGATCACAAACAACAACGCCACCATCGGCAAAAGCGTGGAAATTTCGGGCATGGTGGCTCCTCTTTCGGATACGAAACATTGTGCCAGACTTAGCCCGCCTTCGCGGCGCATACCAGCCGTTCAGACCTTTCCCTCCCTCCCAATCCAAGCTAAACCTCCGCCCTTGTCCGACATTTGAGGTCCCCATGCCAAAATCCGTATCCTTGATGCGCTATTCGCTGATCCTTGGCCTTGTTGCCGCCGTCGGCCCCTTCGCGATTGATATGTACCTGCCCGCAATGCCGATGATCCAAAGCGATCTCGCGACCACGATGCAGGCGGTGCAGTGGACGATTGTCGCGTATTTTCTGGCGTTTGGCGTCGCACAACTGGTCTATGGCCCTTGGGCAGATCAAGCGGGCCGCAAGCCGCCGATGTATGCGGGGCTGGCCCTGTTCATGATCGGCACGGTGATCTGTGCGCTGGCCCCAACGGTCGAAGTGCTGATCTTTGGCCGCTTTATCCAAGGCATTGGCGGGGCAGCCAACATGGTGGTCTTGCGCGCAATGATCCGGGATTTGGCAACCGGAGCCGATGCCACCCGGATGATGTCCACCATCATGATCGTCATCGCCATCTCGCCGCTGCTGGCCCCACTTTCGGGCTCAGCCCTGATGGCGTTCGGGTCGTGGAGGCTGGTATTCTGGGCGCTGTTGTTGGCGGCAAGCCTCAGCTTCTTCATGATCTATTTCATGGTGGATGAGACTTTGCCGCCCGAAAACCGTCAGCGCTTTGATCTGATCACCATGCGCAAGGGCCTCGGCGTTTTGTTCACTGACCAAGGTTTTCTAGCGATGACCTTCCTTGCGGGCTTTGCCTTCGCCAGCTTCTTCGTCTTCATCGCCTCGGCCTCTTTCGTCTACACCGGGCAATTCGGCCTCAGCCCGACACAATTCTCGCTGGCCTTCGCTATCAACGCTTTCGGCTTCTTCGCGGCGTCGCAATTCGCCGCCACCATCAGCCGCCGGGTTGGTGCGAAGAAGATGATCGTGCGGGCGACCACCGGCTTTGCGCTTGCCACTTTTGGGTTGTTCGCGCTGGCTCTACTCGGCTTTGCCAATCTTTACGTCACCATCGCCGGGCTGTTCTTGGCAAACATGTTCCTCGGCGTCGTCTTGCCGACCGCGCAAGTGCTGGCCCTAGAGGAACAAGGCGAACACGCGGGCTTGGCGGCGTCTTTGGGCGGTACTATGCAGATGGTCGCAGCGGGCGTTCTGGTGGCAGCAACCGGGCCGTTCATGGATGGCACAGTGGTGCCGATGCTGGGCGCGATTGCTTTGTGCGGCGTGATTGCCTTGGTGTTGTCGCGACTGATCCCGCGTCACGCTGCGGTGACTGCCGTCTGAAGCTCGCTCAAAGCAGCGTCCAAAACATCCAACCCCGCGCCGGGTTTGTTGGCGCGTTCCGACAACACCCGGCGCCAACCCCGCGCGCCGGGGCGCCCGGTGAACAGCCCGAGCATATGCCGGGTGATCTGGTGCAAACGCCCCCCTTGGGCGATATGATCAAGGATATAGGGCCGCATCGCGTCAACCGCGCCAAAGGCATCCACGCCCGAAACCTCGCCCCACAAAGCATCGGCCCCCACCAGCACCGAAGCCGGATCGTGATAAGCCGCCCGCCCAAGCATGACGCCATCCAACCCCTGATCCAGCAGCGATTGCGCCTGCCCCAGCGATGTTATTCCACCGTTAATACAGATCGTCAGATGCGGGAAAGCCGCTTTCATCCGCAGCACCAGATCATAATTCAGCGGCGGAATCTCGCGGTTTTCCTTGGGCGACAGCCCCTTCAGCCAAGCCTTGCGCGCATGGATGATGAAATGCGAAACACCCGTCGCCGAGACCTTCTCCAGAAAATCCGGCAGCACCACCTCAGGATTCTGATCATCCACCCCAATGCGGCATTTCACCGTCACAGGCACATGTGCCTCAGCAATCATCGCCGCAACACATTCCGCGACCAGCGCCGGACGCTCCATCAGCACCGCACCAAAACACCCCGACTGCACCCGATCCGACGGGCAACCGACGTTCAGGTTGATCTCGTCATAGCCCCAAGCGCCCGCAATCCGCGTCGCCTCCGCCAGTTCCCGCGGATCAGAGCCGCCGATTTGCAGCGCAATCGGATGTTCCTGATCGCTGTAATCCAGCAGACGATGTGTCGGCCCATGCAGAATGGCAGCCGCCGTCACCATCTCGGTATAGAGCATGGCACGGCGGGTCATCTGGCGGTGAAAGAACCGACAATGACGGTCAGACCATTCCATCATCGGCGCCACAGACAAACGGTGCGCCGTGGAAGCCGTTGAAATCACAGTGTTCTGCGCCAAGCCTTGCAAAATCTAACCCATCCTTGGCCGCAAAGGCGGCGATGCAGCGGGCAAATTAACGTGCTGCGGTCCAGAAGCCAAGCCGATTAGCGCAGCCGCGCACCCGCCGTATCAAACAGCCGCATGCGGGCGGGGTCGAAATGCAGATCAAGGCTGGCACCGGGGCGGGCACTGGTTTCGCGCTGCTCGGCCACGATAGCCTCACCACTTCCAAGCCGCGCATGGACAAAAGCGGTGCCGCCCAGCTTTTCCACCACTTCGACCGTCACAGGCAGGCGGATGCCGTCAGCTTGGTCCAGATGTTCAGGCCGGATGCCAAGTTGCACAGATGTACCAATCATAGGCGCGCGGAGCAAAGCGGGCAGCGGAACGGTCATGCCGCCCAGATCAAGCCCCTGCCCGGTCACCGTCGCAGACAGAAAATTCATCCGGGGAGAGCCAATGAAGCCCGCCACAAACGCATTGTCGGGGTTGTCATAAAGCTGCATCGGCGCGCCGACCTGCTCGATCCGCCCGGCCCGCAGCACGACGATCTGATCGGCGAGGGTCATCGCCTCGGTCTGATCATGCGTCACATAGATGATCGTATTACCAAGCGCCTGATGCAGCTTGGCAATCTCCACCCGCGTCTGCACCCGCAGTTCGGCGTCCAGATTGGACAGCGGTTCGTCAAACAAAAACACCTGTGGGTCGCGCAC
>CAYLYV010000118.1:0-14692 GCA_964387655.1 uncultured Cypionkella sp.
CTGCCCCCACGGCCTGCGCCTTCCGCGCCCGCTGACCCCATGCCTTTGCCCTCTGTGCGGGGGAAAACCCCAAGCGCCACGGCATTGATCGGCTGCCCTTGGGCCAAGGCCATGACGTTGCCTGCCATTGGGTCGCGGCACCCGCCCCAGCGGAGACCGCCCATGTTTGATGCCGCCACCGCACCACTGGTTCAGGTTGACGGGCTGAAGATGTATTTCCCGATCTATTCCGGCATCCTGCGCCGCCATACCGGCGATGTGAAAGCGGTGGATGGGGTGTCGTTTGACATTCAGGCAGGCGAGACTCTGGGTCTGGTGGGCGAATCCGGTTGTGGTAAATCCACCGTGGGCCGGGCTTTGTTGCGACTGTATGAGCCGACCGCTGGCGCTGTGGTGATCGAGGGCGAGGATATTGCCAAGCTTTCACCGGAAGCCCTACGCAAGAAGCGCCCGACCATGCAGATGGTGTTTCAAGACCCGCAGGCCAGCCTGAATCCCCGGATGACTTTGGCCGATATCATCTCTGAACCCTTGGTCGAGCATACCAACTGGAACGCCGACCGCCGTTTGGAACGGGTCTATGAGTTGATGGATGCGGTGGGGCTGAACCGCCGTTTCGCCAACCGCTTTCCGCATGAATTCTCCGGCGGTCAGCGCCAGCGCATCGGCATCGCGCGGGCTTTGGCGCTGAATCCGAAGTTCATCGTTTGCGATGAACCTATCGCCGCGCTGGACGTGTCGATTCAAGCGCAGGTGGTCAACCTGCTGGAAGATCTGCAAGAAAAGCTGGGCCTCACCTATCTGTTCATCAGCCATGATCTGTCGATGGTGCGTCATATCGCCGACCGGGTGGCGGTGATGTATCTGGGCCGCATCGCCGAACTGTCGCCGCGCGATGCTTTGTTCGCCAAGCCGCTGCACCCCTATGCCGAGGCTTTGCTGTCGGCGGTGAACGAGCCCGACCCTTCGCTCGCCCGTCGTCCGCGCATCATTTTGAAAGGCGATGTGCCCTCGCCGGCACGGCCGCCGATCGGCTGCAACTTTTCCACCCGTTGCCCGAAAGCCTTCGCGCGCTGCCATGTTGAGAAACCCGAATTGCTAGAGGTTGAACCGGGCCGCCATGTCGCCTGCTTCCTCTACCCGCCGAAAACCGGAACAACCGGTAAATCCGAGGCCAAAGAGCACAACCAACAAGGAGAGTATCAATGAAACTGAAAACAGCCCTACTCGGGGCGGCCTGCGCGCTCAGCTTCGCGCCTGCCGCTTTCGCAGATCGCGGCACCGACGGCGAGGTGAAGTTCACCTTCCCGCAGGCGGTCTCGATCATGAACCCGTTCCTGTCCTCGGGCACCAAGGACGTGTACGCGGCGTCGCTGGTGCTGGAACCGCTGGCGGGCTTTGATGCCGATGGCAACATCATCCCGAAGCTGGTCACCGAAATCCCGACCGTGGAAAATGGCGGCATCTCGGCAGACCTGACCTCGATCACCTGGAAACTGCTGCCCGATCTGAAATGGTCGGATGGCTCGCCCGTCACCGCCGATGATGCGGTGTTCACCGCCGCCTATTGCATGGATCCGGCAGGCGGCTGCGCGCAGTTGTCGAAATTTGACGGCGTGGCGAAGGTAGAGGCTGTCGATGCCTCGACCGTGAAAGTCACCTTCACCGGGCCGAAGCCGAACCCCTATACCGCTTTCGTGGGCGCGCTGTCGCCGATCCTGCAAAAGGCGCAGTTCGCGGCCTGCCAAGGGGCTGCTGCGCCGACCTGCACCGATCCCAACAACATGCCAATCGGCACTGGCCCGTTCAAAGTCACCGGCTTTACCGTCAATGACACCGTGACCTTGGCGATGAACGAAAACTACCGCGACCCGGCCAAGCCCGCGTTTGCTTCGGCTGTGATCAAAGGCGGTGGCGATGCTGAAGGCTCGGCCCGCGCCGTGATGGAAACCGGCGAGTTCGACTACGCCTGGAACACCCAAATCCCGCCCGACAGCCAAGCCTCGATGACCGCCGCTGGCAAGGGCGAGTTCGTGGTGGCCTTCGGCACGCTGGTTGAGCGCATCGAGATGAACATGACCGACCCCGACCCGGCGCTGCCGGAAGGTGAGCGTTCGACCTCGAAGCACCCGCACCCGGTGCTGTCGGATATCAAAGTGCGGACCGCTTTGTCGAAAGCCATCGACCGTCAGATCCTGTCGGACGTCGGCTATGGCGCGGGCGGTGCACCGACCTGTAACGTCGTGCCTGCCCCGGCGGCTTGGGCATCTGACAACACCGGCTGCATCGCGCAGGATATGGAAGGCGCGAAAAAGCTGTTGGATGAGGCGGGTTGGGTTCCCGGTGCCGATGGCATCCGCGAGAAAGACGGCAAGAAGCTGCACATCCTGTATCAATCCACCGTCAACCCGATCCGTCAGGATTTCCAGGCCCTGATCAAGGATTGGTGGACCGAACTTGGCGTCGATGTTGAGCTGAAAGCCATTGACCCCTCGGTGTTCTTCGGCGGCGATGCAGGCTCGCCCGACACGTTCCAGAAGTTCTATGCCGATGTTGAGATGTATGCCAACAACTCGGACGGCACCGACCCGGAAACCTATCTGTCGCAATACCAGTGCGTGAACGCACCTTCGCCTGAAAACCAATGGCAGGGTGAGAACATGAACCGCTACTGCGACCCGGCTTATGACGCCAAGGTCAAAGTGCTTTCGACCACGGTTGACGTGGCCGAGCGTCAGAAAATCGCCAAGGAACTCAATGACATGGTGACGAAAGACACCATGACGGTGATCCCGCTGGTGCATCGCGGTACGCTGTCGGCACATTCCAACAGCCTTGGCGGCGTCAAGATCAACGCTTGGGATTCGGAAATGTGGAACGTGGCTGATTGGTTCCGCGTGAAGTAAAGGCTTTCGGCGGGGCCAGTGATTGGCCCCGCCACTTTCCTGCATTTGCTCCGTACTCCGCTGCGGTCTCGATGGCCTCACCGCCGTCTGCCGCCGTCCACCCGCTCGCCCGTCCCTCTCTGCGTTCATTTCCCATCGCGAGCCCCCTCACCCGCTGCCCCCTCTCCGCCGACCTCACCCTTCCCGCAAGATCTGACCAAAGGCGTCGCCGCGTATGCTCACCTTCACGCTCCGCAGGTTATTACTGGCCATCCCGACGCTTTTGGTCATCTCTTTGGTGATCTTTCTGCTGGTCGATCTCGCACCCGGCTCGCCGATGTCGGAGATCCCGCTGACCGTGCCGCCAGAAGTGCGCAAGAAAATGATCGAGGCATTGGGGGCAGATCAACCCGTCTTCGTGCGCTATGTGCTGTGGCTGCGGCAGTTCTTCTGGGTCGAACCCGCCACTTTGCTGGACGGCTGGTTTGGCACCAACTGGGCAGGCGGCGAGCAGCGCATTCTGTGTGGGTGGTCGGGGCCCCGGTGTTTCCCCTTTTCCGGTGGGCGTTTTCCGCGAACCCTGACGGGGTTGGGCACCGCTTTTCGGGTGGGCGTACTGATGGCGCTGCCGTTCGGGATTTATTCTGCCTACCGGCAATATTCGCTGTTCGTTCAGTTCGGCACCTTGTTCGCGATGATCGGCTTTTCGGTGCCGACGTTCTTTTCCGGCACGCTCATCATCATCATCTTCGCCGTCACGCTGGGGTGGTTTCCAACGAAATATGACACCAACCTGCATGTCACCGACTGGGCCAGCTTCGTCAAACAGTTGCAGCAAATGGCGATGCCGGTGATGACCCTGGGCCTCGCCAATGCCGCCGTGATCAGCCGCTATATGCGATCATCCATGCTGGACAATATGGGGATGGATTATGTCCGCACCGCGCGGGCCAAGGGCATGTCTGAACGTGTGGTGGTGCTGAAACATGTGCTGCGCAACTCGATGATCCCCGTGGTCACGGTGATCGCCCTCGGCATCCCCTCGATCTTCGGCGGGGCTATTATCACCGAGAACCTGTTCGGGGTGAACGGCATCGGGGCAGCGCTGATCGGGGCGATCCATGCCTCCGACCTGCCGATGGTGCAAACCCTCGCCTTCATCTTCGCCGTGCTGATTGTCAGCTTCAACCTGATTGCCGATGTGCTTTACGGCCTGCTCGACCCAAGGATCCGCTATGACTGAGGTCACCACCGCCATCCCGAAACCCGACAGCGCCCTGCACGCGATCTGGCACCAATTCCGCACCCATAAGGGCGCTGTGTTCGGCCTTGTCGTGCTGTCGATCCTGATTTTGGCCGTGCTGCTGGGGCCATACCTGTGGCAGCCCGAAAAGCTGACGGTGGTTGAGGCGATCAAGTCGAAAAACAAAGGCCCCTCGCTGCGCTTTCCTTTAGGCACCGATCAGTTGGGCCGCGATATGCTGCAACGGATGATTGCAGCGGGCAAAGTCAGTCTTGCCGTGGGCTTTGTCGCCATGATGATCGCGATCATCTTCGGCACGCTGATCGGCGTGCTGGCGGGCTATTACCGCCGCCTTGACGGCCCGCTGATGCGGCTGACCGACATGTTCCTCGCCCTGCCCTTGGTCCCCTTGTTGCTGGTGATCATGATGCTGTTCCGTGACCGCACCGCCAGTATTCTGGGGCCAGAGTTGGGCGCGTTTACCCTGATCGTGTTTGCCATCGGCATCACCTCGTGGATGCAGGCCGCCCGGATTGTGCGCGGTGAGGTGCTGGCGCTGAAGGAACGCGAATATGTCCTCGCCGCCCGCTCTATCGGCTCGGCCTCGCGCCGGATCATCACCCGGCACATCCTGCCGAATGTCGTCTCGCCCGTCATGGTCGCCGCCACCTTGGGGATTGCCGAAGCGATCATCACTGAATCCGTGCTGTCCTTCCTCGGCCTTGGCTTTCCGCCGGATTTCCCGACATGGGGGCGGCTGCTGTATGACGGCCTGTCTTACATGCAGGTCTACCCCGAGCGGGTGATCTGGCCCGGCCTTGCGATCTCGTTGACGGTGCTCTCGGTGAACTATATCGGAGACGGATTGCGCGACGCTTTGGACCCGCGCATCCGGGGGCGCTGATATTCTATGAAGTTACTGTTGATCCACACGGGCGGCACCATTGGCATGCTGGCGACGCCGACAGGTTTCGCGCCCGTTGACGGCGTGATTGAGGCCACATTGGCCGATCTCGGCGCAAGCCATGTCACCCTGCTGCCCTTGCTGCCGCTGATTGATTCGTCACAAGCCACGCCTGCCGATTGGAACCGCATCGCGCAAGCGATCTTCGACAATCACAGCGATTACAACGGCTTCATCGTCACCCACGGCACCGATACCCTGGCCTTCACCGCAAGCGCTTTGTGCTTTGCACTCGCAGGTCTGAAACGCCCAGTGATCCTGACCGGGGCGATGCGCCCGCTGACGGTGGAGAATTCCGACGGGGTGCAGAACCTGCAAGACGCGCTGAACGCCGCAGCCTCTGCCCCGCCCGGCATCTGGGTGCAATTTGCGGGCCAACTGCTGCACGGCGCACGCGTCCGCAAAGCCCATAGCTCTGCGCTGGACGCTTTCACCGCCAGCCGCAGCGCGCTCCCACCGCTGCAACCTGGCAAGACCCCAACCCTGACGCCCTACAAGCCCAGCGAAATCGCTATCCTCAGCATGGCCCCCGGTCAATCCGAGGCCTTCCTGAGCCACGCCCTCACCACCCTCGACGCGGTGGTGCTGCGGGTGTTTGGTGCAGGCACAATCCCCGAAACCCCCGCCCTGCGCGCGGGCCTGCTTGCCGCGCAAGCCCGCAACACGCCTGTCATCGCCATCAGCCAATCGCCCAAGGGCGGCATCGCTTTGGGCACCTATGCGGCGGGCAACCTCATGCTGGAATCCGGCGTGATCGACGGTCGCGACATGACGCCCGAGGCAGCCTATACCAAACTGGCGCATGTGCTAAGCCTGCCCGCAGAGCAGCGCCAAGCCGCCCTCGCCCGCATTCTCTGCGGTGAGGTCAGTGCATCCCGGCCTTGATCCGCCGCAACGCCCCCCAGACCGCCAGCACCACCAAGGGCGTCAAAACCGCCATCGCCACGCCCTTGGAAACCCCAAGACCTTCAATCACCGGATAGACGGCATACCCCGCCAAAGACACCGCGTAATAACTGATCGCCACCACGCTCAATCCCTCAACCGTGTGCTGCAACCGCAACGCCAGATCGGCACGCCGATCCATGCTTTCCAACAGTTTCTGGTTCTGCGCGGATCGTTCGACATCAACCCGCGTGCGCAGCAACTCGGCGGCGCGTTGCGCCCGCTCCGCCATCGACCCCAACCGCGCTTCGGCGGATTTCACCGTCCGCATCGCCGGATCATAGCGCCGCATCATGAACTCGCCAAAGGTCTGCCGCCCCTGCACGCGTTCTTCGCGCAAAGCCGCAATCCGTTGGTTCACGATCGCCTCATAGGCCCCGGTCGCGCCAAAGCGGAACGAATGCTGCACCGCGAGGCTCTCCAATTCCGCCGAGATCGCCAGCAGTTCGTGCAAGGCAGCTTCCGCTGGTCGTGACACCCCGTCCAGCCCCGAGACCAAAGCCGACAGCCTTGGGTCCAAAGCGTTCAACCGCCCCGTCAGCCCGCGCGCCCGCATCAGCCCCAGCATCGACATCGCGCGATAAGTCTCCACCTCGCACAACCGCTGCACAATCCGGCCAATCCGCCGCGCGCCTGCATCCGGGCGCACAAATACCGCGAACCGCATGTTCCCCGCTGGATCAATCCGAAAATCGCCGGCAATCAGCGCAGCCCCATCCACCACCCGCGCCACCGCAAGGCTTTCGGGCACGAACCATTCCTCCAGCTTGGCCAACATCGCGGCCTCGTCTTCCATCACCTCGACCCGGATCAGCACCGCCGCCACCCGCTTGCCGGGGGCAGCCTCGACCCAATCCTCGGGGAAAACCTCCATCTCAGCCGGATCAAACGCCCGCGCAGACAACACCGGGGTGAAGGCCGAATAGGTGACGAACTCGGTATGGCTTTCCCATTTCACATCCGCCCGCCCCAAAGGCCCCGAGAAATGCGTGGCATCCGGCTGCGGATGCGCCGAGCCATTGCGATCCAGCAGCGCCAGCAAATGCGCGCGGTCCGCGCCTCGGTCGCGGTTCTGCGCCTCCACCGGTTCCTTGATTGCGATGTAAGCCGCCACGCAGGGCGCGCTCAGCGCCGGGAACGGGCGCGCGTGCAGTTCATTGACAAGCGCATAGCGCAAAGGGTGATCGGGGGTCATCATCGGGCCTTACGTCAGAAGCAGTGACCCATTTGCTCGGCTCCGCGCCGCCAGCGCCAGCATTTTCGTGGAATACCCGCGTATGCACCCCCGCTGTTGCAGAAAAGCAAAACCCCGGTGTTGCCACCGGGGTCTGGCATAAGCCTAGGGTGATCTTGTCGGCCTTGGCGATGGCAATCGCATAGGGGCTGTCGGTAAAGATCACCACACCCGGCTTGCCACTCGCATCCGCAAAGATCGCGTTGCAGGCAAAAACGCCCCGGCCGTTTCCAGCCGGGGCGCAGGGCCTAAAGCGCTTGGGTTCGCTTTAGACGGTTGTGGTCGGGATCGCGGCCTTGGTCTGGCCGCGCGAGAACAGGCGATTGATCAGCACAAAGAACACCGGCACGAAGATCACGGCCAATGCGGTGCCCGTCATGGTGCCAAACAGCGTCGCATAGCCGATGGCGTGGCGTGCCCCTGCCCCGGCACCCGACGACAGCACCAACGGCACCACCCCCAGACCAAAGGCCAGCGAGGTCATCAGGATCGGACGGAAGCGCTGCTTGGCCGCCTGCGTCACCGCTTCCACCGCCGACTCGCCAAGGCTGGCCATCCGCTCGCGGGCAAATTCCACGATCATGATGCCGTTCTTGCCGGTCAGACCCACCACGGTCAGAAGCCCAACCTGGAAGTAGACCCCGTTCGACTGCCCGCCGATCCACGCGCCAATCAACGCGCCCAACACACCGACGGGCATTGCGAGCAGCACCACAATCGGAATTGTCCAGCTTTCATAAAGGGCGGCAAGGCACAGGAACACCGCCGCAAGCGCCAGACCATAGAGCGCCATCGCCCCGGCTCCGGCTTCCTTTTCTTCCAGCGACATGCCTGTCCACTGCAGGGTGAAGCCCGGCGGCAGTTGGGTGGCAAGTTCCTCCATCGCGGCAATCGCGGCACCCGAGGTGTAGCCGGGTGCTGCGGTTCCGTCGATGCCCATCGAGGGCATGGCGTTGTAGCGGGTCACTTGTTGCGGCCCATAGACCCATTCCTGCGTTGCGAAGGTCGAGAAATCGACAAAATCGCCGTTCACGTTCTGCACCCGCCACAGCGCCAGATCTTCCGGGGTCGAGCGTGCCGCTGGTTCGCCCTGCACAAATACCCGCTTGACGCGGCCTTGATAGAGGAAGTCGTTGACATAGGCGCTGGACCAAATGGTGTTCAGGAAGGTGCCGACATCCGCCGCCGTCACCCCCACCGCCCCGGCTTTGGCCCAGTCGATGTTCAGGCGGAACTGTGGCGCATCCTCAACGCCACTTGGCCGCACACCGCTCAGGATCGGATTTTGTGCCGCCATGCCCAGCAGCATATTGCGCGCCGCCAGCAATTCTTCATGGGTCTTGCCACTGGTGGCTTGCAGATAGGCACTGAAGCCGTTCGAGGTTCCCAACTCGGGCACCGCTGGCGGTGCGAAGGGCACCACCATCGCCTCATTGATGCCAAAGAACAATGGGCCGAAAGCGCGCCCCGCGATGGCCTGAACCGATGATTCAGCGGTTTTGCGCAGATCCCAATCTTTCAGCTTGGTGAACAAAAGCCCCATATTCTGCCCCTGCCCGCCAAACGAAAAGCCGCGCACCGAGAACACAGCATCGGTGTTCGCGGCCTCGCCTTGCATGTAGTAGCCTTCAATTTTACGCAGAACCTTTTCTGTCGCCCCGGCGGTCGCCCCGGAAGGCAGTTGAACGATGGTGATCAATGCGCCCTGATCTTCATCAGGCAGGAACGATGTCGGCGTGCGCAAAAACAAAACCGCCATGGCTACCACAATCAAGGCATAGGCCACCAACATGGTCAAAGGTCTGACCGTCGCGCCTCGCACAAGCCAAGCATACCCACGCGTCAGGCGGCCAAAGTTGCGTTCGAACCAGCCAGAGAAGCCGTTACCCAGCTTCGCCAGTATGCCCTGACGCTTCGCCCCATGCGCGTGTGGTTTCAGCATCGTCGCACACAGCGCCGGCGTAAAAATCAATGCCACCAGTACCGAAAGCCCCATCGACGAGACGATGGTGACGGCGAATTGCTTGTACATCTCGCCGGTGGCACCGCCAAAGAATGCCATTGGCACGAACACCGCCGAGACCACCATCGCGATGCCGACCAGCGCGCCCGAGATTTCGTCCATCGACTTCTCGGTGGCTTCTTTTGGCCCCAGCCCTTCATCCTGCATGACGCGTTCGACGTTCTCAACCACCACAATGGCGTCATCCACCAGCAAGCCGATGGCCAAAACCATCGCCAACATGGTCAGGGTGTTGATGGTGAAACCCAAGCTGGCCATGATGCCGAATGTGCCCAGCAGAACCACCGGCACCGCCAGCGTCGGGATCAGCGTGGCGCGGAAGTTGTGCAAGAAAATCAAAATCACCAACACCACCAGCGCGATGGCTTCGATCAGCGTTTCAATCACCGCCTCAATCGACAGCAGCACGAAGGGTGTTGTTTCATAGGGGATGACATAGCTTGTGCCCGCCGGAAAGCTGCGCGACAGTTCTTCGACCTTTGCTTTGACCAAATCTGCAGTCTCAATCGCATTCGCGCCGGAGGCCAACTGGATCGCCATGGCTGCCGCCGGTTTGCCGTTGTAAAAGCCCGAGATTTCATAGGTCTCTGCCCCCAACTCCGCCCGCGCGACATCGCGCAGCAGCACAAGGCCACCGTCGGTATCGGCACGCAGCACGATGCGTTCAAAATCTTCAGGTGTTTTCAGCAGGGATTGCGCGGTGATCGTGGCGTTCAGCTCTTGACCCGCTGGCGCAGGCATCGCCCCAAAGCTGCCTGCTGAAATTTGCGCATTCTGTGCCCGGATCGCCGCGATGACGGTCGCGGGCGACAGATCGTAATATTTCAGTTTCAAGGGATCGAGCCAGATCCGCATCGCATATTCCGAGCCGAACACTTGCACTTTGCCCACGCCATCAAGACGCGACACCGGTTCGACCATGTTGGACGCCAGATAGTCGGCAAGGTCGATGTCGTTTTGCGCGCCGCCGTCCGAGACCAGACCGACGATCATCAGGAACCCGGTCGCGGATTTTTCAACGGTCACGCCCTGCCGCGTCACGGTTTCGGGCAACCCAGCCTCGGCCTGCGCCAGCTTGTTTTGCACCTGCACCTGCGCAATGTCAGGATCGGTGCCGATGCGGAAGGTCAGCGTGATCGAGATTTGTCCGGTCGAGGTGGTCGACGAGTTGATATAGCGCAGCCCGTCAAGGCCGGTCATCTCTTTCTCGATGATCTGCACCACGGTATCAGCCGCGGTTTCCGCTGAAGCACCGGGGTAGCTCGCGCTGATCACGATCGACGGCCCCGCAATCGACGGATATTGCGAGATCGGCAAACGCATCACCGACAACACGCCCACCGCCATCACGATGATCGCCAAGACCCATGCAAAGATCGGGCGATTGATAAAGAAACGCGACATGGATCAGTTCCCTTCAGCGGGGGCAACCGCCGGAGCCGCCGCAGCGGCACCTTCAGGCGGCAAGATCACAACATCAGCACCCGGCCCGGCCTTCTGAAAGCCCGAGGTCACAATCTGATCGCCGGCGTTCAGCCCCGAGGTCACCACCCAGTTGCTGCCCGAAGCCCCCAGAATGGTGACCGGACGCACGGCAACCTTGCCGCCTTCCCCGCCCCCCTCGACAATCCAGACATTCGCCCCACCGTCCACATCCCGCATCACTGCGCTTTGCGGCACAAGGATTGCGTTCTTTTCGGTGGCTTGCGGCAACTCGACCTCAACATAAAGCCCCGGCAGCAAAGTGAAATTCGGGTTCGCAAAACTGATCCGCAACGTCACCATGCCAGTGGTCGGCTCCACCTGCGGCTCGGCCGCTTTCAGCTGACCCTTCTGGTCAAAGGCCGTGCCATTCGGCAGGATCATCGTGGCTTCGGCGCTTTTCATGAAGTCGCGCGCAGCACCGGGGCTGGTCCAGCGCAAAAGATCACTTGCCGATTGGGTGACATCGACGAAAATCGGGTCCAGCGTGCGGATCGTTGCCAGCGTCGCCGCCTGCTGCGCGCCCACCAGTGATCCGGTATTGGCTTGCGACAACCCGATCACCCCGGTGATCGGCGCGCGGATCGTGGTGTGGTCCAGATCAATCTCGGCGCTGACCTGCTGCGCCTTGGCCGATTGCAGCGCCGCCGCCGCCGCATCCCGCGCGGCGATGGCTTTGTCGCGATTGGCGGCAGACCCCGCATTGCTCGACAACAATTCCTCGGCGCGGTTTCCGTCCGACAGCGCCAGGTTATAGTTGGCCTGCGCCTGCGCCACAGCGGCTTTGGCCGCAGCAACGGTGGCGGCATAAAGCTCGTCTTCGATCTTATACAGCGGCTGGCCCGCTTCGACCCAAGTGCCTTCCTCGAACATGCGTTCGCGGATGATGCCGGACACCTGCGGTCTGACCTCTGCAACGGTCGAGGCTTTGATCCGGCCCGGCAGACGGGTGGTCAGGGTATATTCGCCGACTTTCGCGGCCAATACCCCCACGGCGGGCGGCGGCGGGGCTTGCTGGGCAAGCGCCACAATCGGTGTCACGCAAAGCGCCAGCGCGATAAAGGATGCACGCAACGGTGCATGTCGGAGGAAGTTTTGCATGGATTGGCCTGTTCGCAATGAGGAGGTGTCGGGACAAGGTTGGTAAAGCGTAGATCAGCTGGCGGGTCTGCGGAAGAGCGCCATTTGCTTGTGTAGAAATCTGGTGCCAAGGTCAGACAGCGAGAAACATTTGCCCGAGCGTAACCACTCACTGAGCAAACCGTTCATCGTCGCCATCAAAATTCCCGCCGTTTCTTTCGGAGTGAAATCGGCCGAGAGTGTGCCCTGTTCATGGGCCAGCCCCATCAAAGCCGAAAGTGTCGAAAACATGTCGGCGTTCATCTCTTGCATCCAGGCCATGCCTTCCGCATCGGCAGAATGCGCGTTCAGGATGATAAAGATCCGCTGCTGATGCTCGTCTTGTTCAAAACTGACCAGCACTTCTTCAGCGACCAGCTCAAGCAACCCCAGCGGATCGCTGTGACCCTCTTGCGCCGCCTTGCGGATCAGCATCTTTTGCGGTGGCTCATTGCGTTTGTGCAGGGCGCGCAGAAGGTCGATCTTGTCTTTGAAATGCCAGTAAAGCGCGCCACGGGTGACCCCGGCCCTGCGTGAGATTTTCTCCAGCGTCGAGGCGGACACCCCCTGTTCGCAAAACATCTGCTCTGCCGCATCCAGAATCGCGCAGCGAGTCTGTTCGGCATCTTCTTTGCTTCTGCGCATACGAATCTCCGGCGGCTTTGCGCCTCTTTACAAACATTCACGGATGTATGTAAAGAGGCGCTGAAAAATTCATGGCCGATACAAGGGGACCGTTCCCGATGCACCAGCCAGACATCGCGACAGCACATTCAGGAGTTTCCCCCATGCGCCAGCATCCGGCTGCAATCCCAAGCACGCAAGGCCTTTCTATATCCCCGGCCCATCCCTCGCGCCGCACCCTTTTGCTGTGGTCGGGCGCTGCCCTGACATTGGCAGGCTGCACGCAGATCGCCTACGAATCGCCCACGCCCAGTATCGCGACCGATTTTGAAAAAGGTGCCCCCGCCCGCAAAGACGCCGCCGCCACGCGCAACTGGTGGCTGGCTTTCCGCGACACCACGCTCAACCAACTGATCGACGCGGGCATAACCCGCAACCTGGATGTGCGCCAAGCGGTTGAGGCTATCAACGAGGCCCGCGCAAATTCTGCAGGGGTGATCGCCAACGACTTTCCGCAGATTTCCGCCCAAGGCACAGCGCAACGCGGCGACCTCCAAGGCGCAGGCATCAGCGAAACCTCGTCGGTGGCGGGCAATGTCTCTTGGGTGGCGGATGTGTTCGGGGCCAACAGCAATGCCCGCCGCTCGGCAGCGGCACAGTTAGACGCCGCCTATGCCACGGCGGATGTGGCGCGGTTGGTGATGCAAAGCGGCATCGCCAATGCCTATGTCGATCTGCGCTTTCAGCAGGCCAGCATCGCGCTGACTCACAAATCGCTGGAAAGTCGGCGCAGCAGTCTGGGGCTGACGAAAAGCCAGTTCGACGCAGGCGCGACAGACCGTCTCGCCGTGCTGCAAGCCGAGCAACTGGTCGCCGAAGGGGAAGCGCAACTGCCGGGCTATGAGACCGGATTTGATCAGGCGCTGGCGCGGCTTGCCACGCTGACTGCCCGCAAAATTGCCGATCTGCGCCCGATCCTGCAACGTGGTGCTGCCCAGCCCCGGCCGCGGTTTTCGGCCAGCATTGGCATCCCCGCCGATGTGATCCGCGCCCGCCCCGATCTGCGCGTGGCCGAGCGCAACTATGCCTCCACCGTCTTCGCGATCGGCGTGGCAAAAGCCGCGTTCTACCCGTCGATCTCGCTTTCCGGCAACATCACCCCGACCAATGGTTCTCGCGGCAGCAGTATCACCACTTGGGCGGTTGGCCCCGCGATCAACCTGCCCATTTTCACCGCTGGCGCGAACACCGCCAATCTCAACAAAGCCGAAAGCCGGGCGGTGCAGGCGCGGTTAGGCTGGGAAAGCGCCGTGCTGAACGCGATTGAAGAGGTGGAAAGCAGCCTCGCCGCCTATCACCGCGACAACCGCAATGTGGCGGCGCAACAGCGTCTGGTCGATACCTCAGCCGAGGCCGTGGACCTGACCCGCACCAACTTCAGCGCCGGCGGCACGGAGTTTTCCAACGTCCTGACCGCCGAGCGCAGCTATCTTACGGCACAACAAGCGCTGGCCGCAGCCCTGCGGCAACAGGCGGCCAACTTCGTCTCGCTCAGCGCCGCCAGCGCAGGCGGAACCGGCAGCGCAAGCTAAGCGCAATGGCGTAGGGTGCGTGCTTGCACGCACCCCGTCGTTTAGTCGATCATCGGCAACAAAGCGTCCAACGACTTCTTCGCGTCACCATAGAACATCCTTGTGTTCTCTTTATAGAACAACGGGTTCTCGATCCCCGAATAGCCCGTGCCCTGCCCGCGCTTCGACACGAACACCTGCTTGGCCTTCCAGCACTCCAGCACCGGCATCCCCGCGATCGGGCTATTGGGATCTTCCTGCGCCGCCGGGTTCACGATGTCGTTCGAGCCGATCACGATCGCCACATCGGTGGTCGGGAAATCCTCGTTGATCTCGTCCATCTCCATGACGATATCATAAGGCACCTTCGCCTCGGCCAGAAGCACGTTCATATGGCCGGGCAGACGCCCCGCCACCGGATGGATCGCAAAGCGCACGGTCTTGCCCGCCGCCCGCAGTTTCCGGGTCTACTCGGACACCGAGTGCTGCGCTTGCCCCACCGCCATGCCGTAACCCGGAATGATGATGATGGAATCCGCACCGTTCAACGCCGCCGCCACCCCTTCGGCATCAATCGCCACCTGCTCACCGGTGACTTCCAT
>CAYLYV010000119.1:0-14576 GCA_964387655.1 uncultured Cypionkella sp.
GCCTCCGGCGGGAGTATTTCAAAAAGAGCAATGCGCAGAGGCAGAACCTATTCCGCCAACCCGGTGCGTAATTCCAACTCGATCATCCCCGGCGTAGGGCCTGCCGTATCATCCTCCAGTGCCGTCGCACTCCGCGTAGTCTGGCCGAACCCAGCCTCGCTTAATGCCGCTGAGAGTGTCGAGCCGCCAAGGCTGCGCGTGGTGTCCAGCGCATCTTGCGCGAGGAAACTAAGGTCTTCCACGGGCGATTGCGGCAGGGCAGGGGTCATCACCACGATCATCCGCTCATCGCCCAGAACATCCCTCCCGATCTTGAACAGCCCCTTTTTCAGCACATCCCCCGGCTGCAAGCGCCCCGAGAACCAATGGCTGATCGCATAATCCGCCGCGATGTAAAGCACGTTGATATCAACAGGTTGATCCATATTGTTACGCGCCAGAATATGCACCTGATCATCCGGCACCAGCCGTGGCACTTCCGCCGCCTTGGCCGCCTTCAGACTGTTCTTATCCTTGCCCGTCAGCAATTCGACATCGACATTCAGGTTACCCGACCCCACTGCCGCCCCCAAGCGTTGCAGGTTGATCGCGCGCGCCATCGTGCTCAGCGTATCGGCCAAAACCGCGCCCAACTCTGCCGCATCCTTATCTGCGGTCGACACCGAAGGCGTGGTCGCAAAATCGCTGATCAGCCCGGTGGCAGGCAGCACCCAGATCGCATCTGGCCTCGGGCTGTCCTTGATCACCGCCAATCGCAGATCGGCCTCCTCACCCGCCGCGACATAGACCATCCGAGGCCCAGAGCCCGCTTTCAGCGCAGCCATCGCTTGGTTCAGGGCCGTCACCACGGGTGAATTCTCGGCCTTCGGCAACGCAATCGTCAAAGTGAAGTCCACATCGCTGCCGATCTTGCGTAGCAAAAACCCCTTCGGCAGTTCCGCAGGCAGTGGTTTGTCCCCGACAACCGCCACGCCCTTCGCCGAAAACGTCTGCACCGAAGTCAGGTTCACCAACCCCAAAGCCGCCTCATCCGGATCCGTCGCCGATCCCATTACCGCCAAAACCGCGCCCGCAGCCAGCCCATGCAAAGACCCCGCCGGGATCGAAAACTCCGCCCCCTCAACCGCCCCCGTCCACTGTGCCACCCGCGCCTGAGCCACCCCCGAAAACGCTACCCGGTCCAGATCGCCCTCAAACAGCGGAGTCGTCGTCGCCAGCCGTTTGGTGGCATAAGACCGCAGCACCTCTTGCCCGATCTGGCCGTAACTCGCCCCCGGATTCTGCGCCAGCACCTCGAACAAAGTATAGGTGAACACCCCCTGCGGCACCCGCCCCGGCTTGCCTTTCGGCAGGTTCTTCTCGGGCGTCACCTCGTTGGTTTGTGCTGCGAAGAAGGCCACAAAGCTGCCCATACCAGGTTTAGACACCTCATCAAACGGCGCTTCCGACTTTGGCAACGCCCGCGTCGAAACCTCCATCAACTCCGCCGGAATCCTCAAAGCCTCTGCCGGCAGCTCCCGCAACCGCACGTCATCTTCCTCCACCCCCCGCGTCACCGTGCCGGAATGGCAGCTGTCAAACACCGCCCAGACATCCGCCCCCTTGGCGCGCAGCCCGTTGATCATCGCGCCGATCTCATCATCGACCAGCGCGTTCTGCACATGGCCGACCGCATCATCCCAAGGCCCGATGTCCGAGGGCATAAAGGTCTCATCCAGCCCATCCAACTCAGTCTCAGGGTCGAGCGCGGGCGATTGCGAACCATGCCCCGAGAAATGCAGATAGACGAAATCCCCCGGCCGCACCCGCGCTGTCAAATCCGCCACTGCCACACGGATTGCCGCCAGAGTCGGCGCTTTCGCGCCCTCGACGCCGTCCGCCAGCAGGATCACATCCTGCGGCGGAAACTTCACCGGGCTGGTTGTGGTCAGATACGTCCGCACCAACTGCACGTCATTGGCTGGCCCCTTCAACCAGTATTTCTGATCGAGGTTCTTGTACTCCGCCGCCCCGATCAGCAGCGCGTAATTCTCGCGCGCATGGGCCGGAAGCGCGGCCAGCCCCAAGCCGATCCCCATAATCCCCGCGCGTATTTTCTCTCGTAATGTCATTGGGTCAATTCGTCATCAGCGCGTAAGCTGTATCCTGCGGGCCCGCATTTTCCACCTGCATCACAAACCCTTCACCGCCCGCCGCCGTCCAGCCACAATAGGCGATTGGGCTGGGGTCAGTATCGGCGCAGACCAACTGGCCCTGGGCATCGAACACCTGCAGGTTCAGATCGGCCTCGCCCTTCGCCTCGACATAAATCTCGGCATAATCGCCCGCCGCAAAGCCGACGCTGGGGAAGCGATCCACCCCGCCGCTGGCCAATGTGCCGATCTGATACATCGGCCCCGAGGCGACGCCCTTCACCGTCTCCGCCCGGACATCGCCGATCAGCCCCAGCAGCGCCGCATCGCCTGCAGCCAAAGCCTCGGCGGAGGCCAGCATCGCCTGCCATCCCAACGGAGCCCCGCCTTCCGGGCCGCGAAACGCCACCGATTTGCGCAGCTTCGCCGCCGCGATCTGCAACAGCGGATCCGCCGCCGCCACCCCCGCCGCATAAAGCTGCGCCGAGAGTTCAGCGGTTTTCACCCCCGACAACGGAGCTGCCCCTGCGGGCAGAGCCATCAGGGCAAGCAAAAGCGACAGGCGCAGCATGTCAAAGCCTCGGGTTAAAATCACCGGCCAAAGATGCGGCGCGGCGCTGGTCCTGTAAAGTTGCCAAATCGCGATGACGGCATTTGTCACGCGTTCAAAGCTTCAGGTGCTCAACGTTTCGCGCCTCAGCTGACCCGCACTTCCGTCATCATGCCCGTCGCCATATGGTACAGATGATGACAATGCAGGAACCAACTTCCCGGCTTATCCAGATCGACCGCCACCGTCACCATGCCGCCCGGCTGCACCACCACCACATCGCGCCTCGGCCCGTTAAACCGCCCCATCCCGACATCGACCACCTGAAAATGATGGCCGTGCAGATGCATCGGATGCATCATCATGGTCGGATTCATGAACATCAACTCCAACCGCTCGCCCAACTTGGCCGCAATCGGGGTGTCTTCGCCATGGGCCGCGCCGTTGATGGTAAACCGATAGCCGGACTCTTCGCCCAAAGTCACATGCGCCATCCGCGCCGCGCGTGCCGGCAAAGCCTCTACCGCGCGCAAACCCGCATCAAAGCTGGTGTCCAGATGCGGGCTGTCCGCCGCGGCCATATCGCTGAGCCGCGCCAGCTTTGCCCCCGCCGTTGCCAGCACAATCCCCGTCCGCATCCGTGCCGCCTCAACTTGGGCAAAGATCGGAAACGCCCCACCCTGCGTCGGGATCGTCACCACCAGATCCAGCCGTTGCCCCTGCGCCATCGGATAGGCCTTGGCCTGCAACGGCGCACAGGCGCTGCCATCCACCGCAATCGCCACCGAGTCCAAAACCCCCGGATCAATCCAGAACGCCGTCGCCGTGCCGCCATTGATAATGCGCAGCCGCAGCCGAGAACCGGCCTCGACCTGCACCACTTCGGGATCGGCCAAAGTGCGGTCATTCGCCAGATAAGCATCATAGGCCACGTCATTGGCATGAACCATCATGCCGCCGCTCATCGCCATGCCGGGCATATCCATCCCCGCCATATCGCCGGCAGAATGGTCCATGCCAGCCATACCCATGTCGGCAGCCGCCCCGTGCCCGTGCATGTCCGAGCCACCCAAACCCGCCAAAATCTCCTCGGGAGTCTGAAAACTGAAGTCATGCAGCATGATCACATGCTCTTGGATATCCTCAGCATCCGCCTCCCGGCAGATCATCGGCGCTGCCATTAGCAGTTGCTCACTCAACTGATGCGCATGCATCCAATGCGTGCCGGGGGTCAGTTCAAAATCCACCTGATCCACCGCACCGGGCGCAAGTTCGCCGCCACCCGTATAGGCCCGATCCTGCCCCTCTGCCGCCATCACCTGCCCGTGCCAATGCGTGACGATGCCAATATCGGTGTCGTTCTGGATCCCCAACTGAAACCGATCCCCCGCGCGGCCATAAAACCCCAACTGGCCATCATAGCCGTTGATGCCGTAAACCGTCGCGCTTCGCCCCAGCACTTCAATCTGCCGCGTGCCGATCCTCATCTCCGCCACCTCCGCCCGCGCAGGCCGCGCCAAACCCGCCAAGGGCAGGGCTGCGGCAGAGGCTAGAAATTGGCGGCGCGTGGGGCGGATCAGCATCGGAGTACTCCTTGATTTGCGCCAGCATAGCCCGAAACCCAACCACGCGCTTTGCGGAAAATGTCGCAGCCTTGGTCACATCTTCGCGGGCTGCCCTGATCTGGCTCTGCGCACGCAAAGCCGCCTGCATCGCGGCCACTATGTAGCGCCAGCGGTATTGCAAAACTGCCCGGATGTCCAAAACGCAACCCAAATCCGTCTAAACCACAGTGGGCATGACGCAGCGCCCCCATCTCACGCCCCTTCTATGTCATCCTCTGCGCTCACATATCCTGGGGGTGAGCCCGCAGGGCGAGGGGGCTGGCCCCCTCCACCGCCAACCATCCAATGACAGCCTTTGTCACGGGCCATGCCCCCCCACTCGCGCTACCCTCACCGCCAAGACCTAACCCGAGGATATTCATGCCCGTTTCCCTCTCCACCCTGCGCCGCGCAATCTTCGCCGTCCTCTTGCTCACACCCCCCGCCCAAGCCGCCGACGCCCCCATGCTGGAAACCGCGATGGCAAAAGTCTTCACCGTCCACAGCGCTGACGCCGAAGACCGCTTCCTCGGCTCGGCCTTCCTCTGGGCCGATGGCGAAGTCGCCGTCAGCAATGCCCATGTCGTGGGCCAAACCACCGAAGTCCGCCTCACCAACGCCGCTGGCGAAGAACAACTCGGCCAAGTCATCGCCGCCGACCCCTCGCGCGACGTGGCAGTGATCGCGGTGAAGCCTGGGCAGGGCGGCCTGATCCCCGCCACAACCCCACCGCAACTCGGCGCCGAAGTCTGGGCCCTCGGCGCGCCGCTCGACGTGGAATTCACCGTCACCGCAGGCCGCATTTCCGCCCTAGATCGTCAAACCGACCCCGCCACCCCGATCCGCATGATCCAGCACGATGCTGCCCTGAACCCCGGCTCCTCCGGTGGCCCGCTGATCGACAGCACAGGCGCACTGGTCGGCATGAACGCCCAGATCGCCGACGGCAGCCGCATGTTCATCGGCATTGCCTACGCCATCCCCAGCGCCGACCTCAAACGCATCGTCCAAGGCCTGATCGCCGAATCCCTGCTGCCGCTCCCCAAACTCGGCCTCACCGCCCGCCCCGTCACCCGCCAACTCGCCGAGGCGCTGAACATCGCTGCCACCGGCCTGCTGGTCGATGCCGTAGCCCCCGCCAGCCTCGCCGAACAGGCAGGCCTGCACCCCGGCGATGTCATCCTCGCCGTCAACGCCGCCCCTCTCACCAAACCCGGCGATCTTGTGTTCGTCCTTGAGTCCGCCCAATCCCAAAACCGCCTCGACCTCACCATCCTGCGCGCAGGCACCGTTCTAATCCTGATCGCCGACCTCACCGAAGCAAATTCCTCCGTCACTCTGCGCGACCTCAAAGCCCCCCAACGCCGCGCCGAATATACCCTGCAAACCCTCGGCCTCGCCTTGGACCAAACCCAAATCACCACTGTCACCGCCAACTCACCCGCCCTCAACGCCGGCCTCACCGCCACAGACACCATCCTGCAAATCGACGGCCAACCCGCGCGAACCCAGCTCAGCCAAACATTCACCCGCCCCGTCCTCTTGTTGATCCAAGGCGCAACCGACACCCGCCATGTCCTGATCGACCCTTGGGCCACCACCAAAACGCTGCATCCCGTTGGCGGCGCGAATGTGCTTGACCGCGACGTGGTGGTGTTCTGACATCTGCCAAAGCGAAGGAACCGCCATGCCCACCGCAACCGACCGCATCCTGATCATCGAGGATGACCCCGCGACCGCCGCAGCCATCGCCGCAGAAGTGCGCGCCCTTGGCTGCACCGCCACCCTCGCCGCCACCTTGCCCGAAGGCATCGCCCTTTCCGCTCAAGACTTCCGCGTCATCGTGCTGGACCGGATGCTGCCCGGTGGCGACGGCGTCGAAGCCATCGTCAAAATGCGCAGCCAAGGCGCGAAAGCCATGATCCTCGTGCTGTCGGCCTTAGGGCGCGCCGCCAACCGCGTCGAAGGGCTGGAGAAAGGCGCTGACGACTACCTCCCGAAACCCTTCGAGCCGGAAGAACTCCGCGCCCGCCTGCGCGCCCTGCTGCGCCGCGCCACCATGCAGGGGCAGGACAATGATCTGCTGGTGTTTGGGCCGCTGGAAATCCGCATGAAGGCGCGCACCGTGCATATCAACCGCGCGCATGTGGCTGTTTCGCCAAAGGAATTTGAACTGATCGCCTATTTCGCGCAGAACGCGGGCCAAATCGTCACCCGGATGCAGCTTCTGGAAAACGTCTGGCACCTGCATTTCGACCCCGGCACCAATGTCGTCGATGTCCACGTCGGTCGCCTGCGCCGCAAACTGGAAGACGCCGGATCGCAAGCCATCCAGACCGCCCGCGGCGAAGGTTATATCTTCGCCCCCCTGCCGCCAGCATGATCGCCCGCTCCACCCTGAAACTCGCCGCCACCATGGCCCTCGCCATCAGCATCCTGTCGCTGCTGGCGATGGCGCTGCAATATCGGCTTGTAGAATCCCGACTGACCGAGGCCACAAAAGCCGCTTTAAGCGCCGATCTTGCCGGATATTCTGCACTTTACCAACAACGCCGCATTATTGCCCTGCGGCAAGCCATCGACTTTCGCAGCGCCAGCGCCACTGACGAGTTGCTGTTGCTGCAAGACCGCAACCACGTCCGGCTGGCGGGAACTGAAACCGTCTGGCCGCAGGCCATCATGCCGCGCGACCCCACCGCCAGCTATGCCGATTTTTCCAGCGACACGGCGCGACGCTTCACCCATCAGGGCCGCGCATGGCTCGGCGTTGCGCGCATCTTACCGGGTGACTTTTCGCTCTTGGTCGCGCGCTCCTTGGCCCCGGTGGACGCGACCTTGCAATCTTTGCGCAAAGGCATGGCGGCCCTTGGCATCGCCCTGATCGCGGCCGGCGCGCTGATCGGCACCCTCGCGGCCAAATCCGTGATGACCCGCATCACCCGCCTCAACACGCTTGCCGATCAGGTGGCAGCCGGAGACCTCACCGCACGCCTTCCCGGCCCGCGCAGCCCCGATGAATTTGGCCTCTTGGAAACCCATGTCCACGCCATGCTTGACCGCATCGAAAACCTCAACCGCGCCACGCACCGCCTGTCAGACACCATCGCGCATGAACTGCGCACGCCGCTGAACCGCATGATGCAGAAACTCGCGCAGATCGAAGGTCAACCCAGCCTCGCCGCCGATCTCAAGGCTGAGATGCGCAACGCCATCCGCGTCTTTGACTCGCTCCTCGACATCTCCCGCGCCGAGGCGGATCAGGGCAGCGGCGGCGGCCTGCTTCCCGTCGACCTCTCCGCCGTTGCCGCCGAAGTCTGGGATCTGTACGAGCCCCTCGCCGAAGACAAAGGCCTGCGCTGCACCCTGCAAACCGAAGCCGATCTGCATGTCCTCGGCGACCGCAACCTCATCGCACAGATGCTGTCGAACCTGATCGACAACGCCATCAAATATTGCGCCCCCGGCGATAGCCTCAGCCTTACGCTCACCCAAGAGGCTGACCATCATCGCCTGACCCTCAGCGATTCCGGTCCCGGCCTCCCCGCCGACCTGCGCGACGCTGCCTTTGAGCGTTTCACCCGCGCGCCCCGAGACCAAGATCGCGGCATCCAAGGTCATGGATTGGGCCTCGCCCTCGTCCGCGCCATCGCCGCAAGACACGGCGCGAAACTGACGCTGCCGCAGGTCGAAAAAGGCCTGACGGTGGAAATGCTGTGGCCGAAACTGACCACCTAGCCATCCCGCCTAACCCCTTAGCGCGGAACGAAATGTTCCAACCCCAAACTCACCTCAACCGGCGCGTTACCCGCCCATTGCAACAAAGCATCCAGTGCCGGGCATAAAGATTGCCCCCAAGCCGTCAGGCCATATTCCACCTTCGGCGGCACCTGATGATGCACCAGCCGCGTGACGATGCCGTCAGCCTCCATCTGCCGCAACTGCTGGATCAGCATCTTCTGCGAGATTGACGGGATCGCCCGCTCCAACTCTGAAAAGCGCAGCAACTTGCCGCCAAACAACTGGAACAGGATCACCAGCTTCCAGCGACCCTCCAACATGCGAATGACAGTCTCAACCCCCACCGCAGCCGACAGGGCGTCGGGCGATTTGGCGGTGCTTTCATCGGGCTTACCTTCAGGTAAGTACCCTACTTTTTCGTGTGTTCTTTCCATAATCGACAGCTAATGCGATAACGCCTTCATTGCAACAACCGCGTCACCCGCGACGCAAAGGATGCCAAAATGATCGCACTCCCCCCCGCCCTTGTCACCTATTTTGCCGCCACCCAAGACACCATGCGGCAATCGTTCGACACCTGCTTTGCCACCACTGCCGTGGTGCAGGATGAGGCCAAAACCCATCGCGGCCTTGCCGAAATCAAGGCTTGGCACATCGCCGCAAACGCCCCGGTAAGCGAAGTCCTCCCGCTGTCTTTGCGCGAAGATGCGGGGCACAGCATCGTCACAGCCAAGGTTTCCGGCAGCTTCAAAGGCAGTCCGGTGACGCTTGATTTCAGCTTTGCGCTGAACGCGGGCCTGATCACAGAATTGGAGATCAACTGATGTCGGGATGGATTGATCTGAGCGGCCAACGGGCCTTGGTCACAGGCGGCAGCAAAGGTGTAGGGCAGGCGGTCGTCGCCGCCCTGCGCGCAGGCGGGGCCAATGTGATGACCAGCGCGCGCACCCGGCCCAATGATTTGCCCGCAGACGTGGCCTTCTGCGCGACAGACCTGACCACGGCTGAAGGCTGCGCACAACTTGCAAGAGCGGCGCTGGAAACCATGGGCGGCATCGACATTCTGGTGAATGTGGTGGGCGGCTCTGCCGCGCCCGGCGGCGGTTTTGGCGTGCTGACCGATGATCTGTGGTTGCGCGAAATCAATCAGAACCTGATGGCGGCGGTGCGAATGGATCGCGCTTTGCTGCCGGGCATGGTTGAACGCGGCGCGGGCGTGGTGATCCACGTCACCTCGATCCAAGCGCAACTGCCGCTGCCGGAATCCACCATCGCCTATGCCGCAGCCAAAGCCGCCCTTGCGACCTACAGCAAGGCGCTGTCGAAAGAGGTGACGCCCAAGGGCGTCCGCGTCGTACGCGTATCCCCCGGCTGGGTTGAGACCGAAGCCTCGGTGGCCCTAGCCGAGCGCTTGGCAGATCAGGCTGGCACCGATTATGCGGGCGGCAAAAAGATCATCATGGACAGTCTGGGTGGCATCCCACTTGGGCGTCCCGCCAAACCGCAGGAAGTGGCCGATCTGATCGCCTTTCTGGTGTCGCCACGCGCAGCCTCGATCACCGGTACGGAATATGTGATTGATGGCGGCACCGTGCCCACGGTCTGACATCCGCAGCTTCGCCTGAAGCGTTGCGCCTAAGGGCACAATCGTGGTGAATCAATGTTTAAAAAATTTACAACATACTGAGAGTAAACAATTTTCGTGCGGTCCCAACTCGGGACCGCCTGAGTTTCATGGATTTTCGCTGATCACCTGATCCAACCAAGGCACAAATTTCGCCGTCTTCGTATAGGCCGAAAACAACGCCCTTTCCTCGCAGCCCTCCCCCGTTTTCGCGGTCAGCCCCCAGCTCACGATCCCGGCCTGAATATAGGTCCCATCCTCCAACGGCACCACCAACGGCCCGCCACTATCCCCCGAACAGGCGGTCTTGCCGCCCTCGAACGTGCCCGAACACAGCATATTCTCACTCATCGGCGGCGGCGCCCGACCGACCAGATCATCCCAGATCTGATAGGCATCCTCATCCTTCAAGCTGAGAATCCCCGCCGCATAGCCAAACCCCTCCGCCGCAGCCTCCGTCCGCGCGGCCATCAGGGATTGATTGCACAGGCCCCGGTCGAGCATCTGAATCTCCGTCTCATGCAGCGCCTCAGGATGCCCGCCACCTTCTACCAAGCCCCAGCCCGTCACCATCGTGACCACCCCCGGCTGATCCAATTCCTCGCCAAACGCCGCGTCGGGCACCTGGATCACCTGATGCGGCAGTCGTGGCGCGCGGGCGAGCTTCAAGAGCGCGATGTCAAAATCGAAGGCAGTGCCGACATAATCCGGATGCCGGAACACCCCCTTCACCGCGATCACCTCACCCTTGCCCGCCGCGATGATATTGCTGCCCAGCATCACCGAGATGTCCCTCGGGTCGAGATCGCCCCAGTTGCCCTGCGCGTCCTGCATGTGGACGCAATGGGCCGCCGTGAGCACCCATTCCTCCAGGATCAGACTGCCGCCGCAAAACTGCGCATCCGGCCCGACCGGAGCCCCGCCCACCAGCAGCGCCACCTGCCACGGCCACGCCCCATTGGCCGAGACTTTCCCGCCCAGAACTTTACCTCCCGACGCAGCTTTCGCACCATAGGCGGCCTTCTCACCGCTTTTTGCCCAAGCAAAGGCGGAGGGCGGCATCTGTTTGAAATCCGGTTTGACTTCAGCCACCGCGGGGGTGGCGAGGGTCAGAAAGGCGAGTGCGGTTGCTTTCATCATTCATCTCCCTGTGGCGCCCGTTTCTGGAGGCTGGGGCGGATCCGCACGGTTTGGCGGATCATCAGCAATGGCGCGGGTTTGGTGGAAAAGCTGCGGGTGGGGGCGTCGGGGTTCAGGCGGTTGGAAAACCAATCGCCCGCGCCGCGCGTGGCGGCCGCGTCGGCGAGTGGGGTCAGATCGACCCGCGCGGCACCCGGCTCGACGGGGACGGCGAGCACGAGGATATCTTCGTCGGCGGGGGGCGAGTTTGCGTCGATCTGGAAACCCGCTTTGGCGCTTTCTCCAGCGGCGAGGCGGTTGGAGAGGCCTTGGGTGGGCCAGAGCGGGGTGATGCTAAAATCGGCGTTGAAGTAGAGGATCGAGATATCGAGATCTCGACCTGAGGTGTTTTGGAAGCCAAGCCAAAGCTGATCGCAGGGCTGCAGGGCTTTGGCCGGATCGACGGGTTCGGCGGGGCCGAGGCTGGTGCAATCGGGCATGGGCTTGCGCTGCCAGTCGAGTTTCAGCGGGGCTTGCACGGTCAGGCTGCGCCCTGCGACCGAGGCGAACAGCCGGCGCAGACGCAGGCTGTGGGCGGCCTGCGCTAAGATGCGCTCAACGGCAAGGCTAGGAGCTTCGCCGTCTTGCAGGGTGATGCGTGGGGTGGAATCGGGGCCTGCGGGGTCGAGCTGGCCGTCTGGGCCTGCGAGGGCGATCTGGCCGCTGGTCAGGATTGGGGTCAGGTCGGCGGCGTTTTCGGTCGTATGTGGGGTAAGGGCGGCGATCCATGGAGTGTAGTCCAAGGGATCGTTTGGGTCGGCAAGCTGGGGGGCGGCGAGGTGCAAGGGCGGCGGCGTACTGGGTAGATCCAGTTCAGCCCAAGCGCTGCTGGCCGGTGAATCTAGAGGCAGGGTGCTGCTACGCGCCTCCACTTTGCTCAGGATCACTTGCGCCAAGGCCGTGCCGCCTTCGGGTGCCGCGTAGAGCGAGAGTTTGTCGCCGGGGTTCAGGCCTTGCAGCAGGCCCGCTTTGATGCTGCTGCCTTGGACGAGAAAGCGTTGCGGGGCCGGGGTGCCGAACAGGTTTTCAGTCAGCATCGGGCCTTCGCCGTCAGGCATTTGTGCTGCGGTGCCTTGTTGCATGGTGGCGGCGGTGGCGGCCAGAACTTGTGACCATGGCGCTTCGGGGGTGCTGCGCAGCACTTCGGCGAGTTGGCGGGTGAAGGCACCTTGCCAGAGGCCGCTGTCTCCGACCGGATATTCAAACGAGCGCTGGTCGGATTGCGAGGAGTAGAGGAACACGAACTCGCCGCTGAGGGGCGGGGTTGGTGAGGTGGGGGTCGAGCTGGCGCTGTCGGGGATGTTGAGATCCTGCGGACTGAGGCCGCGCGCCACGCCTGCCCTATTCGGTAGGTTGCGAAATCCGGTGTCGGAATGGCAGGCGTCAATCAGGCCGACCAGTTTGATGCCGCGCGAAAGCAGGGGTTGCGCCCATGCTTGAATCTCATCGTCGAGCAGAGCGTTTTCAACGCTGCCCACATCGCCCTTCCAACCTGTTGCGTCTGCGGGCAGGAAAATCTCATCATAGCCACCGCCTTCATCGCCGTTTTGGTCTGGGGCCTGTGCGCCATGACCGGAGAAATAGAACACCAGAGTATCGCCGGGTTGGGCGCGACTTGCCATGTTGGCCAGAGCGGCCATCATCGCGGCTTTGATCGGAGGGGCGGCGGTGGTCACGCCCGTCGGCAGGTTGCTGGGATCAGAGGTGAGTACGGTGATTTCCTGCGCGGGGATGCCGCGCGCAGTCAGCACCTCGGCCATCAGGCGGACATCGTTGGCGGGGCCTTTCAGGTCTGCATCTAAGGTCAGATAATCGCTGACCCCGACCAGGACCGCGCGCAATTCGGCATGGGAGGGATGCGGCAGGGCGGCCAGCAGGCCAACTTGCACGATCTTGCAAAGGGCTGATCGAAATATCTGCAACATGGGTGTAGAATACGCGGCTTGCGACATCGGGCAAGCGATCTTGCGCGGGTGACGGTAGATGTCATTTTGCAGACGGGGCTTTGTGGCTTGGTTGGCCTGTGCTTTGGTGTGGGCAAAACGGGAGGGTTCGATGCAGGTTTTGATCACGGGGGCGGCGGGGATGATTGGCCGCAAGCTGACAGCGGCGCTGATGGCGCGGGGGACGGTGCTGGGCAAGCAGATTAGTCGGTTGATTTTGCATGATATTGTGGAGGTGGAGGCGGTGTCTCCGCATGTCACTCTGGTCGGGAATTTGTCGCAGCCGGGGGTTGCAGCGGGATTGATCTCGCATCGGCCAGAGGTGATTTTTCATCTGGCCGGGGTGGTGTCGGGTGAGGCAGAAGCGAATTTCGATCTGGGGTATGCGGTGAATGTCGACGGCACGCGGGCGTTGTTTGAGGCGATACGACTTGCAGGTTATGCGCCCCGGCTGATCTATGCCTCGACCACCGCCGTTTTTGGCGGGCCGTTCCCCGAGGAAATTCCCGATGATTTCGCGCCAACGCCGCATTCGTCTTACGGCGTACAAAAGCTGATTGGTGAGGCGTTGCTGGCGGATTATTCCCGGCGGGGGTTCTTTGATGGCATCGGTCTGCGGCTGCCGACGATCTGTGTGCGCCCCGGTAAGGCCAATCGCGCGGCGTCGAGTTTCTTTTCCGGTATCATCCGCGAGCCGTTGAATGGCTTGCCCGCCGATCTGCCGGTGGCGCGGGATTGGTTGCACACGATGGCCAGCCCGCGTGCGGCGGTGGGGTTCTTCCTGCACGCGGCAGAGTTGGATTTGAGCTCGGTGGGGCCAAGGCGCAATCTGACGTTGCCGGGGGTGGCGGTGACGGTGGGCGAGCAGATTGCGGCTTTGACGCGGGCGGCGGGGGCGGAGGTGGCGGGCTTGATCCGGGACGTGCCGGATGCGGCGGTTTGGGCGATTGTGCAAGGCTGGCCGAGGCGGTTCGCTGCAACCCGGGCGAAGGCTTTGGGGTTTCGAGCGGAGGAGAGTTTTGATCAGATATTGCAGGCGTATATCGAGGATGATTTGCGCCGGGTTTGAGAGGGTGGTTTTGGGGACAAACGCCGGGGGCTCGCCCCCGGACCCCGAGGATATTTGAGCCAATGTGAAAGCAAATTTTAGACTAATTATTTGAAATTTTATATGAAAAAGCCCGCCGTGCGGAATGCGGGCGGGCTTCTGCAGTTTGTAGGGAACTTAGTCCTGCACGCGGCCGTAGTAGGAATAATCTTCAGTATTGATCACAATTTTCGCGCCGGGGCCGATATGCGGCGGCACCATGACGCGGACACCGTTGGTGCAGATCGCGGGTTTGTACGACGACGAGGCAGTTTGGCCTTTGACGACCGGTTCGGTCTCGGCGATCTCAACGTTCACGCGCTGCGGCAGTTCCAGCGCGATGGCGACACCATCGTAGGTTTTCAGGTAAACCTTGAGGCCGTCGGTCAGGAAAGCCTTGTCGTCGCCGACCACATCCGGGTGAACGGCGAATTGCTCATAGGTGGTGGGCTCCATGAAGTGGAAGCCTTCGCTGTCTTCATAAAGGAAATCGTATTCACGGTCATCGACGTTGGCCTTTTCCACCATCTCGGTGGTGCGCCAGCGTTCGGCCACCTTCACACCATCCGAGATGCGGCGCATGTCGACGGAGGTGGTGGGGGTGCCTTTGCCGGGGTGGAAATTTTCGGCTTTCAGCACGGCGTAAAGTTTGCCGTCCATCTCGACGACATTGCCTTTGCGCCACGAGGAGGCGATGCCTTTCACGGGGTGGTTCCGTT
>CAYLYV010000120.1:0-14533 GCA_964387655.1 uncultured Cypionkella sp.
CCACCGAAGAAATCTCGGTTCGCGAGGTCTTTGGCATCGACACCGACATGAAGGTGAAAGGGTTTTCCGACGCCACCGACCGGGTGCCCGCGATTGACCCGACCTACAAGTTTGATCCAGACACCACTTTGGCCATCCTCGCAGGCTACGCCTATAACCGTCGCGTGATGATCCAAGGCTATCACGGCACCGGCAAATCGACGCATATCGAGCAAGTCGGCGCGCGGCTGAACTGGCCGACGGTGCGGGTGAACCTCGACAGCCACATCAGCCGGATCGACCTGATCGGCAAAGATGCGATCAAGCTGCGCGACGGCAAACAGGTCACCGAATTCCACGAAGGCATCCTGCCGTGGGCGTTGCGCAACCCCGTCGCCATCGTGTTCGATGAATACGACGCAGGCCGCGCGGACGTGATGTTCGTGATCCAGCGCGTGCTGGAGCATGACGGCAAGCTGACCTTGCTCGATCAGAACGAAATCATCACCCCGCACCCCTCCTTCCGCCTGTTCGCCACCGCGAACACCGTGGGTCTGGGCGACACCACCGGCCTCTACCACGGCACCCAGCAGATCAACCAAGCCCAGATGGACCGTTGGTCGCTGGTCGCCACGCTGAACTACCTGTCGCATGACGCCGAAGCCGCCATCGTTCTGGCCAAACGCCCGCATTACAACACCGACAAGGGGCGCAAGGTGATCAGCCAAATGGTCACCGTCGCCGACCTGACCCGCAACGCCTTCATGAACGGCGATCTCTCCACCGTGATGTCGCCGCGCACCGTGCTGAACTGGGCCGAAAACGCCGAGATCTTCCGCAACGTCGGCTATGCCTTCCGTCTGTCGTTCCTGAACAAATGCGACGAATTGGAGCGTCAGACCGTGGCCGAGTTCTACCAGCGCTGCTTTGCGGAAGAACTGCCGGAGTCAGCGGCCAGCATGGCGATGAAATAATGTAGGGTGGGTGTTAACCCACCTTTACAGAGTGGTGGGTTAACACCCACCCTACCCTTTTGATCAAGGCTGGGCCTACAAATGACCAAACCCACCGACAACCCCGCCGATCCGTTCAAGAAGGCCCTCGCCGAGGCCACCAAGACCATGGCCAACGATCCCGAAATGACGGTGACCTATTCGGTCGATCCGGCGGGGATGAACAAAGAAGGCATCCGCCTGCCGCAGGTCAGCCGCCGGATGACGCGGGATGAGGTCTTGCTCGCCCGCGGTACCGCTGACGCTTTTGCACTCCGCCGCAAGTTCCATAACGAATCCACCGCCGCCAAATACGCCCCCACCGGGCCGCTCGCCCGCGAAATCTACGACGCGATGGAAACGGCCCGCTGCGAAGCTGTCGGCGCGCGCGCCATGCCCGGAACCGCAGGCAACATCGACGCCAAAATCGCCTATGAAGCGGATCGCAAAGGCTATTCCAGCATCACCAAGCGCGAGGATGCGCCGTTATCGGTCGCCGCAGGCTACCTTGTCCGCCATCTGGCAACGGGCCGCCCGATGCCGAAAGGTGCCGCCAATGTCATGGAGATGTGGCGCGATTTCATCGAAGGCCAAGCCTCGGGCACGCTGAACACGCTCGACGATGTGCTGGACAATCAAGCTGCCTTCGCCCGCCTTGCCCGCAAGGTGATCGCGGATCTGGGCTACGGCGACCAGTTGGGCGACGACCCCGACCAGCCCGATGAAGAAGACTCCGGCGACGAGGCGCAAGAAGATCAGGACGCGCCCGACAGCGAAGGCTCTGACGAGCAGGAGTCTGAGGATTCCGAAGCCTCGCCCGAACAATCGCAAGAAGACCAGCAAGACCAATCCCAAGCCCAAGTCACCATGGAAGACTCGGCGGATATGGAGCAGGGCGACGAGGCCGAACTGCCCGAAGGTGAGGCCCCGCTCGATCCACCCCCACCCGCGCCCTATTCCGACGCAGACCCGAATTACACCGGCTACACCACGGATTTCGATGAAGAAATCAAAGCCGAAGACCTCGCCGAACCCGCCGAACTCGAACGCCTGCGCGCCTATCTTGATCAGCAGTTGGAACCCCTGAAAGGCGCTGTCAGCCGTTTGGCGAACAAACTGCAACGCCGCCTGCAAGCCCAGCAGAACCGCTCGTGGCTGTTCGATCTCGAAGAAGGCACCCTTGATGCAGGCCGCCTCGCCCGCGTCATCGCCAACCCGACAACGCCGCTCAGCTTCAAGCAGGAAAAAGACACCGAATTCCGCGATACCTGCGTGACGCTCCTGATCGACAATTCCGGCTCCATGCGCGGCCGCCCGATCTCCATCGCCGCCATCTGTGCCGATGTCTTGGCACGCACGTTGGAGCGCTGCTCGGTCAAGGTCGAAATCCTCGGCTTCACCACCCGTGCCTGGAAGGGTGGCCAATCGCGCGAACGCTGGCTGGCCCAAGGCCGCGCCCAGCAACCGGGCCGATTGAACGATTTGCGCCACATCATCTACAAATCCGCCGACGCCCCGTGGCGTCGCGTGCGGCCCAATCTGGGCCTTATGATGAAGGAAGGCCTGTTGAAAGAGAACATCGACGGCGAGGCGCTGGAATGGGCGCACCGCCGCATGATGGCCCGCCCCGAAGCCCGCCGCATCCTGATGGTGATCTCCGACGGCGCGCCGGTCGATGACAGCACTCTCTCGGTCAACCCCGCGAATTTCCTGGAAAAACACCTGCGCGACGTGATCGCCATGGTCGAGCGCAAGAAGGCGGTGGAGTTGATCGCCATCGGCATCGGCCATGACGTGACCCGCTATTATCAGCGCGCAGTGACGATCACTGATGTTGAGCAACTGGCGGGCGCGATGACCGAACAACTGGCCGGGCTGTTCGAGGTTGATCCACGCAAACGCGCCAAGGCGTTGGGAATGCGCCGGGCCGGGTAAATGCGGACTCTGGCGCGCGCACCCGGATATTAGAGCACAAAGGACCACGATGTTTCAAAGCTTTGACACCCATGCCTCGCCTGCTCAGGGCCCCGCGCGACTGGCCGCTTTGCGTCAGGTTCTGGCCGCCGAGGGGCTGTCGGGATTCCTCGTGCCCCGTGCCGACGTGCATCAAGGCGAATATGTTGCCGCCCGCGATGAGCGTCTGCAGTGGTTGACGGGCTTCACAGGCTCGGCAGGGTTCTGCATCGTGCTGCCAGCCATCGCCGGGATATTCATCGACGGGCGCTATCGCACGCAGGTCAAGGGTCAGGTGGATCTTGCGCATTTCACTCCGGTGCCGTGGCCCGAAATCAGCGCGGGTGCTTGGCTAAAACAGAACCTGACCGATGGCGTGGTGGGCTTCGATCCTTGGCTGCATACCGCCGATGAGATCGCCAAGCTGGAAGCCGCTTTGGAGGGCACCGGCGTGATCCTGCGCGCCTGTGCCAACCAGATCGACCGGATTTGGCCCGATCAGCCGCCAGCCCCACTCGGCCGTGCCTTTGTCCATCCCGACAGCCTTGCCGGGGAGTCCAGCGGCCAGAAACGCGCGCGGCTGGCGGAAGGCTTGCAAGCCGCAGGCCAATCCGCCGCAGTAATCACTCTGCCCGACTCCCTGTGTTGGCTTTTGAACATCCGGGGTGCCGATGTGCCACGCAACCCCGTGCTGCACGGCTTTGCCATCCTGCATGAGAACGCCCATGTGACGCTGTTCGCCGATGCCGAGAAATTCGACGACGCCACCCGCGCGCATCTGGGCGACGATGTGCTGCTGCGCCCGATTGCGGCCTTTGTGCCCGCGCTGCGCACCCTGCTGGGTGCGGTCAAGGTCGACCGTGGCACCGCCCCGCTGGCGGTTTCAACCGAACTGACCGAGGCGGGTATCACGGTCGCTTGGGGCGACGATCCCTGCCGTTTGCCGAAAGCCAAGAAGACCGCTGCCGAGATTGAAGGCATGCGCGAGGCGCATCTGCGCGACGGCGCGGCTGTGGTCGAATTCCTGTGCTGGCTGGATCAGCAGACCCCGAAGGCAGGTTTGTCCGAGATCGACGTGGTGCGCGCGCTGGAAGGTTTCCGCCGCGCCACCAATGTGCTGCACGACATCTCTTTCGATACCATCTGCGGCTCTGGCCCGAATGGCGCGATCATGCATTACCGCGTCACCGAAGAGTCCAACCGCCCGATTGGCCGCAATGAATTGCTGCTGGTGGATTCCGGCGCGCAATATTTGGATGGCACCACCGACATCACCCGCACCATTGCTGTTGGCGACCCCGGCGACTACGCCCGCGCCTGCTTCACCCGGGTTTTGCAAGGCACCATCGCGATCAGCCGCCTGCGCTGGCCCGCAGGCTATGCCGGACGCGATCTCGACCCGCTGGCGCGCTATGCGTTGTGGCTGGCGGGGCAAGATTTCAACCACGGCACCGGCCACGGCGTTGGCGCGTTCCTAAGCGTCCACGAAGGCCCGCAGCGCCTGTCCCGCATCTCGGAAGTGCCGCTGGAACCCGGCATGATCCTGTCAAACGAGCCGGGCTATTACCGCGAGGGTGAGTTCGGCATCCGGCTGGAAAACCTGATCGTGGTGCAACCCGCGCCCAAACTGCCCGGCGGCGATGATGAGCGCAATCAACTCAGCTTTGAAACCCTGACCTTCGTGCCGTTTGATCGCCGCCTGATCCTGACCGCCGAACTGTCCCCCGGTGATCGCGCTTGGCTCAACGCCTATCATGCTGAAACCTTGGAAAAACTGGCCCCCCGCCTGTCCTCCGAGGCCCTCGCATGGTGCCAAGCCGCCTGCGCCCCATTGTAAAGGCCGCAAACCGCACTACCCTTCTGCCAACCACAGGAGGCGCGCATGGCTTACATTACCATCACCCCGCAAAAACGCCCGCTGACCATCACAGCGGGCGTCACCCATCTTGGGGAAACCCATCATGCGCTGGAACTGAAAGAAGGCAGCTATCCACCCGTGATCTATATCCCCCGCGCCGATGTCGATATGGCCCTGCTGGTGAAAACCGACCGTCAAACCACCTGCCCACATAAGGGCTTGTGCAGCTACTATTCGGTCAAAACGCCACAAGGCCTGCTGGAAAACGCCGTCTGGTCTTATGAGGCGCCAATCCCCGGCATGGAACAGATCGCAGGCCACCTCGCCTTCTACCCCGACAAGGTCACGCTGGCCGAAGTCGAAAAGATCTAAGCCTCTGCCGCAACCTTGCGAATCCGCTCCACCATCGCCCGCACCCCGTTCGAGCGTTGCGACGACAGATGCTCATTCAGCCCCAGCCGCCCAAACTCGGCATGGGCATCGACCCGCGCCACCTCGGCCAGCGGTAGACCGGCATAAAGCGCGTGCAGCACCGCAATCAGCCCGCGCACGATCATCGCATCCGACTCGCCCTGAAACTCAAACCGCCCCTCGGCAATCATCGGGCGCAGCCAGACCTGACTGGCGCAGCCATCCACCTTCAGCGCAGGCACCTTAAAGCTGTCGTCCAACGGCGGCATCGCTTTGCCCAGATCAATGACATGGCGATAGCGATCTTCCCAGTCCTCCAGGAACTCAAAGGTCTCGGCAATCTCTTCAAAGGCGGGCGTGGCCATGCGTCTCTCCATCACTGCTCCTCAGGTAGTGTCCCCAAGGCCAAAGGTCCAGCCCAAGCGGGCTTTTCAAACCGCCCTCAATCGGCTACCGATCTTACACCGCCAAAGGGGTGTCCATATGCGCTTTCGCCTGCCCATCGCCGTTCTTGCTTTGACCGCCATGACCGCTTGTGGCGGCTTCTCCAGCCGCCTGAACCCGTTCAAATGGTTCAAACGCTCGGCCCCTGCCGAAGTGGTCAGCACCGAAGCCCCGGCCGACCCGCGCCCGCTGGTCGCCAATGTGCTGTCGATGAAGATCGAAGCCTATCCCGGCGGGGCGATTGTGCGTGCCACCGGCCTGCCCCCGACGCAAGGCTTCTGGAGCGCCGAACTGGTGCCGCAGCCAGTTGATGAAAAAGGCACGCTGGTCTTGGAATTCCACGTCTTCCCGCCCGTAGGTGCCGCAGCCGTGGTCAACCAACAATCGCGCGAGATTACCGTGGCCTACAACCTGTCCGACATCAAACTACAACAGATCAATCAGATCGTCGTGCAAGGTGCCAGCAACGCCCGCGCCAGCAGCAGGTAGGCGAGAGGTGCGGGGTTAAATCCGCACCACCCGCACGTCATTGCCCTTCGCCGACAGCGCAATCTCCCCCCGGCAAAGCCGCATCGCATCATCGCCAAATGCCTCGGCGCGCCAGCCCTTCAGCGTCTCCAGATTGCGCTCTCCGGCGGCAATCGCGTCCAAATCCGAGGCAGAGGCGATCAGTTTCGGCGCCACCCCCAAGCTCTCGGATTTCGCCTTCAACAACACCCGCAGCAAATCGGCCAAAGCCGGATTGACCTGCATCTGATCCTTCGACAAATCCGGTTTCGGCAAATCTTCCTGCCGCATCTCCATCCCCGCCTTGATCGCAGCCAAAATCCCCTCGGCAATCTCGGTCTTGCGCCCCTCGCGCAACAACAGCCTTGAGCGGCCCAGTTCCTCAACATTGGTTGGCCGGGTCGAGGCCAGCTCCAATAACGCATCGTCCTTCATCACCCGGCTGCGCGGCACATTGTTGCCTTGGGCATATTCCTCACGGAATCGCGCCAACTCTTTGACAACGCCCAAGAACCGCCCCGAGGTTGTGCGGGTTTTCACCCGCAGCCAAGCCTCCTCTGGATGCACGGTATAGGTGGCGGGATCGGTCAGAACCGCCAACTCCTCCTCCACCCAAGCTTGCCGCCCATTCTTCGCCAACTGTGCTGCCAAAAATTCATAGATCACCCGCAGATGCGTCACATCCGCCAAAGCATATTCGCTTTGCGCCGAGGTCAGCGGGCGGCGCGACCAATCGGTAAACCGCGACGTCTTGTCCAGATTTTCTTTGGCAATCTTCTTCACCAAAGTCTCATAGCCAACCTGCTCACCAAAGCCGCAGACCATCGCTGCCACTTGCGTGTCAAACAACGGCTTCGGGAACACATTGCCTTCGACGAAAAAGATTTCCAGATCCTGCCGCGCGGCATGGAACACCTTCACCGTCGCCTCGTGCCGGAACAGATCATACAGCGGTTCCATCGACATCGCGGAGCCCTCAATCGGGTCGATCAGCACCGCATCGCCATCTTTCCCCGGCAAAGCCATCTGGATCAGGCACAGCTTTGACCAATAGGTCCGCTCGCGCAGAAACTCGGTATCAATGGTGACGAAGGGCTTGGTCTTGGCATCTGCACAAAAAGCGGCAAGGTCTTCGGTGGTGGTAATCGTGCGCATGGGCGTCTTTCGCAAAGGGCTCACGGGGGCATCCCGCCCTTTCGCTATAGGCAGCATTGCTGCCCAAGAAAAGCCCCACCGCTTGCTCTTTGCCAAATACCGAAGGTGGGCGGCAGCAACGCCACAGACCCAAAGCCGTCACAACGCCTATATGCGCGCGCACCTAAACGCGAAAAACTCCTAGCAATTTGCTCTTTGAAAAATACTCCTGCCGGAGGCTGCGCGGCATCAACAACCGCACCGTTGAAAATGAATGCTGAACCGCACAACCCACACCAAAGCCTTCGAGCGGGGGCTCGATGCCCCCCGAGAAGGCCCCCGTTACAGATCCAACCTGCTGCGATCCCCAAGCGCAAACCGCCGCAGCACCGCCGGATACAGCCGATGCTCTTGCAGCAACACCCGCGCAGACAGATCAGCCTCGCTGTCGCCCGGCAACACTGGCACCCGCGCCTGTCCCAAAATCGGCCCAGCATCGAGTTCCGCCGTCACTTCATGCACCGTGCAGCCCGCCTCGCTATCCCCCGCAGCCAAAGCCCGCGCATGGGTATGCAGGCCGGGATATTTCGGCAAAAGTGACGGGTGAATATTCAGCACCCGCCCCTCAAATCGGCGGACAAACGCCGGCGTCAGCACCCGCATGAAACCCGCGAGACACAAAATGTCGGGTTCAGAGGCCAAAATCGGCTCCAGCAAAGCCGCCTCAAACGCCGTCCGATCCCGCCCAAACGGCCGATGATCCACCGCCGCCACCGCCACGCCCATCTCGGCAGCCCGCAGCAAGCCCGGCGCGGTTGGGTCGTTAGAGCCTACAAACACCGCCCGCGCCGGATGATCCGCCACCATATCGCGCAGCAAGGCCAGCATATTCGATCCGCCGCCCGAGATCAGGACGGCAACCCGTTTCACAGCAAGCGGCCTTTGTAGATCACACCCTCACCCGTCACCACACGGCCAAGCTGAACCACAGCCTCGCCTTCAGCCTGCAGCAATGCAGTCAAAGCCTCGGCCCGGTCCGCCGCGACAACCGCAATCATCCCAATGCCGCAGTTGAAGGTTTTCAGCAGTTCCGGCTGGCTCATATTGGCGGTCGTGGCCAACCAGCGGAACACACCAGGCAAGTCCCAGGCCGACAAATCAATCTCGCAGGCCAACCCTTCCGGGATCACCCGAGGCGGATTTTCCGTCAACCCGCCGCCGGTGATATGCGCCAAGGCATGCACCCCACCCGCCCGTACCGCAGCCAGTGCCTGCTTCACATAAAGCCGCGTCGGTGCCAGCAGTGCCGCGCCCAAAGTCCCGTCCGAGAACGGCGAGGCGGCATCCCACCCGAGACCCGACAGTTCCACCACCTTGCGCACAAACGAATATCCGTTGGAATGCACCCCATTCGAGGCCAGCCCCAGCAGCACATCGCCCTCGACCACGCCGCTCGGCAAATCCGCCCCGCGCTCCATCGCGCCCACGGCAAAGCCCGCCAGATCGAAATCACCCTTGTGATACATCCCGGGCATCTCGGCCGTCTCGCCGCCAATCAACGCGCAGCCCGAAGCCTCACAGCCCGCCGCAATGCCGTTGATGATCCGCGTCGCTTCCTCAACATCCAGCTTGCCGGTGGCGAAATAATCCAAGAACAACAACGGCTCGGCCCCTTGGCAGACCAGATCATTGACGCACATCGCCACCAGATCGACGCCAATGGTATCGACGCGGCCGGTATCAATCGCAATCCGCAGCTTGGTGCCGACACCATCGGTCGCTGCCACCAAAATCGGGTCCTGATAGCCCGCAGCCTTCAGATCAAACAACGCGCCAAACCCGCCCAGCCCCGACATCACGCCAGACCGCCGGGTGCGCTTGGCCGCAGGCTTGATCCGCTCGACCAGCGCATTGCCTGCATCAATATCCACGCCCGCATCGGCATAGGTCAGGCCATTGTGTCCGGTACTCATGCGCAGATTCCCCAAGCTGAAAGGCAGTTGCCGCCCCCATAAGCCATCCCGCGCCTTGGCGCAACGCAGGGCCGCATTCGGACGTGGTTTTGTAACCGCAATCCTTGACCCCGCCCCCGCATCTGATAGGCAAAGGCAGGATGGGACTGTAGCTCAATGGTTAGAGCCGGGCGCTCATAACGCCTTGGTTGGGGGTTCGAGTCCCTCCGGTCCTACCATTCATCATGCGCCGTAATGATAGCGGCACTGGATGATCTCCAAATCCGTCGCTGTGGCGCGGCAAACCAACCGATGCTCGCGGTCGATGCGCCGTGACCAATATCCCGATAGATCACCCTTCAGCGGTTCAGGCTTACCTGTGCCTTCAAACGGATGGCGCAGGCATTCCTTGATCAACCCATTGATCTTGCGAAACATCGCCTTGTCGGTTTCCTGCCAATAGAGAAACTGCTCCCAAGCGACAGGGCGGAAAACAAGGTTCACTCGCGCTCCATCGCCTCAAGATCTTCGATCGTCTTGACCACCCCACGCCCTGCCTCGGCATCCGCAAGGGCGGCCATCAGGGCTGCTTTGTTCGCCGGGCTGGTGAGCAAATACGCCGTCTCATCCATGCTGGCCCAATCCTCAAGACTGACCATAACCACAGGCCGCCCCTTGGCGCGGGTGACGATGACCGGCTCGTGGTCGTCGTTCACCTGGTCCATCACAGCGGAGAGATTGGCACGCAGATCGGTGGAGGAGAGGGTTTTCATGCAGATAATGTACAGGATTACGTACGTAATGTCAAGATTGGAGCGGGTGAGTGCAACCCACCCACCGCGCTGTTAGGCATTGATCGGCGCAGCAACCGTCAGCCCATATGCAGCAGAACTTCGCCAGACCAGGGTTCGGTCACACCCCGACCGCCGCCAAGGTCCTCCAGAATCGGGCGCAACTTCTCCAAACTGGCGATCATCGCCGAGCGCGCCGCGACAAGCGCCGCCGAGTTGTCCCATTCTCCGATCACGACAACGCTGTTTTCGCCAGATTTCATCAGCCAGAAATTGCGGCCCCCCGGCATCGCTTTCAGATCAAAATCCTCGTGCAACCGAACAAACTCATCCATCTTACCCGGTTTTACCCGCATATGTACCACGTTCATAACAGTCATGGCCCCCTCCCTTTCAGAAAACCCAAGGTCAGGATAGCACAGTTCAAACCGAGTCGTCGTCACGCCGCGCAGCGTCTCAAGCCTCTGTTCCCCGGCGCGGGACGCCTGCCCCAAAATGAAAAAGCGCCCCACGGGGCACCCTTTCCTATTGATCCAGAAACGAACTTAGCTTCCGACTTCTCGACGGATGCTCCAGCTTTCGCGGGCAAGCTTCGGTAGGGTGGGTGCCACCCACCATCCGCGCGGTGGGTGGCACCCACCCTACTCGCTGTAGCCCAATGGTGAGAGCCGGGCGCTCATAACGCCCTAGTTGGGGGTTCGAGTCTCTCTGGACCTACCATTCATCGGCAAGACGGCGCAGTATGCTCCGCTAGTTTTGTCGCAGAGACTGTGCCATTTCGCGCCAAGGGTCTATGGACCAAAAGGTTTGGGCCGCGCCGGAGGTTGACGGCATAACCCAGATATTTGTTGTCTCAACCATCCGCCATAGCCCATAGGAAAGCTGCTTTTCAGCAAATGCCATCTGGGCCGCTTTCTTGCCGTTGAACACCAAGGCGCGCGGGCGATACACTTCCAACACCCTGTGCACGTTGCGTGGCATCCACGCTTGTTTTGGGATGGCCCGATCCATGCCGGAGGCAGTTTTGGCCACATCTGTAAAGCCAAACCCGTACTTCAAGCACTCCGCATCTTCTTCGGGCTGCAACATTCGGTCTGTCAGGCCAATCTCATAGATCGTCCGCCAGAACTTGTTTCCCGCGAATGCATAGTAATGCCCGACAGCCGCCGAAGTTGTGCCCGGGGCTGTTCCACAAAAAATTGCAGCCAATCCCGGAGCCAGGTAATCGGGCAGTATCACTGATCCAGGAAACTCCGCAGTTTGCGCGAACGGCTCGGATGCTTCAACTTCCGCAAAGCCTTCGCCTCAATCTGCCGAATCCGTTCCCGCGTCACGCTGAATTGCTGACCGACTTCTTCCAGCGTGTGATCGGTGTTCATCCCGATGCCAAACCGCATCCGCAGCACACGCTCCTCACGCGGCGTCAGCGAGGCCAGCACCCGCGTCGTGGTCTCTTTCAGGTTTTCCTGAATGGCCGAATCCAGCGGCAGAATCGCATTCTTGTCTTCGATGAAGTCGCCAAGCTGGCTGTCTTCTTCGTCACCAATCGGGGTTTCCAAGGAAATCGGCTCTTTGGCGATTTTCATCACCTTGCGCACTTTTTCCAACGGCATTTGCAGCTTTTCAGCCAATTCTTCCGGCGTCGGCTCGCGGCCGATTTCGTGCAGCATTTGCCGACCGGTGCGGACCAGCTTGTTGATCGTCTCGATCATATGCACTGGAATACGGATGGTTCGGGCTTGGTCAGCGATAGACCGCGTAATAGCCTGCCTGATCCACCACGTCGCATAGGTCGAGAATTTGTAGCCCCGGCGATATTCAAACTTATCCACCGCCTTCATCAGGCCGATATTGCCTTCCTGAATCAAATCAAGGAATTGCAGACCGCGGTTGGTATACTTTTTCGCAATCGAAATCACCAACCGCAGGTTGGCCTCGACCATTTCTTTCTTGGCCTGACGGGCTTCTTTCTCGCCCTTCTGCACCTGGTTCACAATCCGGCGGAATTCGGAAATATCCACGCCGATATAGGTGCCGACCTGCGCCATCTCGGCGCGCAAATCTTCCACCTTTTCGCGGCTTTTCTCGATCAGCGCCTGCCAGCCCCGGCCCGCCTTGGCGGCCATCTTGTCCAGCCAGTTCGGGTCCAACTCATAGCCCTGATATTCGTCGATGAACTCGCGGCGGTTGATCCGGGCAGCATCGGCCAGCTTCACCATGCCGGAATTGATCGCCATGATCTTGCGGTTGATGCCGTACAACTGGTCAATCAGCGCTTCGATCCGGTTGTTGTGCAGATGAAGTTCGTTCACCAACACCACGATTTCGCTACGCAATTTCTGATAGGCGGTTTCCTCGGTGGCCGAGAACCGCGACTTTTCCGACAACGTCGCAGACATCCGCAGATCCTGCATTTCGGCCAGCTTGGTATAATCCCGCGCGATCAGGTCCAGCGTTTCCAGCACCTTCGGCTTCAGCGCCGCTTCCATCGCCGCCAGCGACATCGAGGTGCCATCATCCTCGTCATCCTCATCGTCCGAACGCATCAGCGGGTTGCCGTCCGCATCCAGCTCCGGCTCGTCCCCGCCAGCCCGACGCGGCGCAGCTTCGACATCGACGCCTTCCAGATCGGCGCCAACCAGACCTTCCTCGCCATCCAAAGACCGCCCAAACGTGGCCTCCAGATCAATCACGTCGCGCAGCAGAATGTCTTCCGACAGCAATTCGTCGCGCCAGATGATGATCGCCTGAAACGTCAGCGGGCTTTCACAAAGCCCGGCGATCATCGTGTTGCGGCCCGCCTCGATGCGCTTGGCAATCGCGATCTCGCCTTCGCGCGACAGCAATTCCACCGAACCCATTTCGCGCAGATACATCCGCACCGGGTCATCGGTGCGATCCAAAGCCTCGGTCGTGGTGGTGACAACGGCGACATCGCGCGCGCCCGATCCGGTTTCCACCAGATCGCCGCCCACCACAGCCTCGCCTTCCTCAACATCCTCGTCTTCAATGACGTTGATGCCCATCTCGGACAGCATCGACATCACGTCTTCGATCTGCTCGGACGACACCTGCTCGGGCGGCATCACATTGTTGAGCTGTTCGTAGGTGATGTAGCCCCGCTCACGCGCGTCGGCGATCATTTTCTTGACGGCCGCTTGGCTCATATCAAGGGAAACATCCGCTTCATCGGCTTCGGGTTTGCCGTCGTCGGTGTCTTTCGAGGCCATGAGCGCTCCTAGGTCAAAACGGGGTGGTCGGGTCGTATCTGCGAATCAGAGTCAGTCAAATCGAATCAATAGCGCGAATCACGGCGGGGGAAAGCCGAATCAGTGAGATTCCCCGCATCTAGCGCTTCGGGCCGTCCTTAGAGAACTGGATGCTGTCCCACAAGCTGCGAGCCCCCTCCAATTCGTCCTTATCCATCTGCACACCGTTGCTGGCCATAACCGCTTCGGCAGTTTTGCCCTGAGGCCCCGCCGAGGCGGTAAAGCGCGCCACATTGGCTTGCGATAGACGCCAAGTCAGGCCCTCATCGGCCAGACCTTCGATATCTTCCATCGCCTCGGCAATCTCGCGTCGCGCGCCCCGGCTGGCTTCCAGATGCGCAAGAGCCTCGGCAATGCAGAATTCGGCAAGGTCACTGTCGGCGCGGTTCCTGACCGGCGGCGCGATCTGAACATGGGGGCGGGCCAGCAACGCATCAAGGGCAGCGGGCGCTGCCTGTTGAATTTGGTCATAAAGCTGGGGGGCGTCGGTCTCATGCCCGATCAGCAGCAACCCGCGCAGGGCGTGATGACCCTCGCCAATCAACTCCATCCGCTCCAAGGTGGATTCAAAGCGACGGATCAAGCGGGGGTGGAAGATCAGCGCGGCCAGGATCACCGCCTCTCGCAATACCTCCTCGGCCCGCTCTGGCGCTGTGGCCAGCATCGAATCCTTGGTCGAGGCCACGGGCGGCATCTCAACCGTCGGCCCAAACCGCCCCTTCTGCCCCGGCTGGCGCGGCACAAACGGCTTAGAGGCACGCGGACGCTGGCCAAACAACTCCCAGCGCAACTGCTTGATATCTTCGCCGTAATGGCTGCGGATCGACGGATCAACGATGCGCTTCAGATGCGCACGCAAGGATTTATCCAACGCCGCCTTGCGTTCCGGGCTGTCAAACTGCTTGCCCTCGATCTCGCGCTGCCACAGCAGTTTGACCATCGGCACCGCCTGATCCAGCACCGCCTTCATCGCGCCCGCACCCTGCGCCTTGATCAGATCGTCAGGGTCCATCCCTCCCGGCATCACCGCAAAACGCAAGCCCTTGCCCGCCTCCAGCAGCGGCAAAGCCAGATCAATCACCCGCAACGCCGCGCGAATGCCCGCCGTATCGCCATCCAACGCAATGATCGGCTCATCCGAAATCCGCCACATCAGCCGCAACTGGTCTTCGGTGACAGCCGTGCCCAAGGGGGCGACTGAGGGCCTTAACCCAGCCTCGGACAGCGCAAGCCCATCCATAAA
>CAYLYV010000121.1:0-845 GCA_964387655.1 uncultured Cypionkella sp.
TGCCTAAAATCCCAAGCATGCGCCTCATGGAATTAGCAAAAGCCATTGGCCCGGTCGGGCAACCCGTGATGCGTGCCGCCGCCCGGCACATGCATGGCACCGCCCTCAGCCAACAACTCCGCCGCCAGCAACACCCCACCCGCCCCCGTCGCCGGACGGCTGTAAATCTGCGGAAAGATCGGATTGGACAGGGTGCCAAGCTGATGCCGCGCCATGGCCGCCGCCGCGATCTCTCCCGCCTCTGCCGCTTGCAGGGCCGCAACATACTCCGGCGTGTGAAACGCCAAAAGCGCCGCAGGCTTGGCGCGCGGGCTGCTCCGGTAACACCCGTCCAGCCAACCCAAAGCCCGCGCCAGATCCATCACGGTTGACACGCGCGGCACCCGCAACGGATGCGCCCCACCATAGCTGGACCCGCGATAAATTTCTGATCCGATGAACAATGCGGCACCCAAGCCATTCCCGCCTTTTTGATCGCCGCTACAGAATTGTAACACTTTTGTAACAGGTGTTGACCGCAAATCCTGCTGCTATGCTATGCAAATCATACAGAATATGCGATAGATGCTCTTGAATGCGGCTCTGAAGAACCGCAGCTTATAATGTACGAGTGAAGGCCGATGCAGATGAACCAAACCCTACCCATAGCACCTCGGGACGAGGCCGTTCACCCGGAACAATACGGCGCGATCTGCTGGCGGATGCACCGCAGCAAGGTTGAGGTGTTGTTGATCACCAGCCGCGACCCCGGGCCCTGGGTTATCCCAAAGGGCTGGCCGGTGGGAAAAAGCCCGCCCTCCGAGGCGGCCCGCGCCCGGCGGCTGATCCTCGACCGCCTCAAGGTC
>CAYLYV010000121.1:855-14458 GCA_964387655.1 uncultured Cypionkella sp.
GGGAACCGGGGGGTTGGGGGACGCCAAAGGGCTGGCCGTGGGACAAACGCTCGCCGGCGCGGGCGGCCGCGCAAGGGGCCTGGGAAGAAGCCGGGGTGCGCGGTGACATCGCCGACACCGCCATCGGGGCGTTCAACTATGTCAAACTGCTGACCCCAAAACGCAGCTGCGAATGTGTGGTCAAGGTGTTTGCGCTGCGCGTCTCCGAGCTTGTCGACAAATTTCCCGAACGCAAGGAACGTCGGCGCAAATGGTTTGCCGCCGAGAAAGCCGCCCGCATGGTGATGGAGCCGGAACTGCGCCAGCTGCTGGCTGGGCTGAGCGCCAATCTTTTGGCGGCGATGCCCGAACTTAGGGCCGAGCAAGCGCTTGCAACGGCTTGAAAAGCGGCGCAGCCTGCTTAGGTAAAGACCCTATCCAGTTTTGGCCCAAGCATGATCAGCTATTCCCTTCGATGCAGCAAGTCCCACGGTTTCGACAGCTGGTTTCAGTCTGCCGCAGCCTATGAAAGCTTGCTTGCTGCGGGTCGGATCAGTTGCCCGATCTGCGGCGATACCAGTATCGAGAAAACCCTGATGGCCCCGGCCGTGCGCCCCGCCCGCAAGGCAGGCGAGGCCGCTACCAAGCCAAAACTCAGCGAGCCCACATCCGAGCTGGAAGCCGCTATGGCAGAATTGCGCCGTCAGGTTGAGGCGAACTCGGAATATGTCGGACTGAACTTCGCCACTGAGGCCCGCCGGATGCACGATGGCGAGATCGACCCGCGCGCGATCTATGGTGAGGCCAAGCCCGCCGAGGCCCGCGCCTTGATCGAAGACGGCGTGCCGGTGGCCCCCTTGCCCTTCATGCCGCCGCGAAAGGCCAACTGATGACCACCCTGATCACCGGGGCCACCCGCGGCATCGGTCGCGCCTTGATGCAGCACTATCAAGCGGCGGGCGCGGTGGTGATCGGCACCGCCCGCACCCCCACGCCGGGGCTGACAACGCTGGATGTGACCGACCCCGCAGGCCAGCGCGCCTTGGGGCAAAGCATTGAGACGCTTGATCTTTTGATCTGCAACGCCGGGGTCTATCCGGATCGCGGGCAGCGGCTGGACGACGGCTATGCGCCAGCCCTTTGGGCCGAGGGTTTCAACACCAATGTCGTCGGCGTGTTTCTCAGCGTGCAATCCCTGCTGCCCGCCCTACGTCGTGCGCGGGGCAAAATCGCGATCATCTCGTCGCAAATGGCCTCAGACACCACAGCCCCCGGTGGCAGCTATATCTACCGCGCGTCCAAAGCCGCCGCCCTCAATCTGGGCCGCAACCTTGCCACTGATCTGAAATCGCAAGGCATCGCGGTGGGCATCTATCACCCCGGCTGGGTGCAAACCGATATGGGCGGCGCCACCGCCGATATCACCGAAGCCCAATCCGCACTGGGTCTAGCCGCCCGGTTTGCCGCCTTGTCACTGGCGACAACCGGCTGTTTTGAGACTTGGGACGGCCGGGCGCATCCGTTCTGAAGCGAAGACGAAATTCATAGAAAGACGAATTTCATTGGGGGCTCGCCCCCAAACCCCCAGAGTATTTCTAAAAGAGCAAAGGCTCAGATCTGCTTCTGCGGCATCTGCACCCGCAACCCGTCCAGCGCATCACTGACCTTGATCTGGCAGGTCAGACGCGAGCGCACCGGATCGGGCTGCCAGGCGAAATCCAGCATATCTTCTTCCATCGCGTCCTTGGCAGGCAAGCGATCCACCCAAGCCGGATCAACATAGACATGGCAGGTCGAACAGGCACAGGCCCCGCCGCAATCGGCCTCAATCCCCGGAATGCCGTTGTCGCGTGCGCCTTCCATCACTGTCAGGCCGTTTGCGACGTTGACCACGTGTTCCTTGCCACCAAATTCGACGTAAACGATCTTCGCCATGCTGATTTCCCTGTTTCTCGTGCCCAACGGCTCTGCCGCCGACATAGGCCAAAGCCGCAGCATTTGCCAGTGCACCACCGTCACAGTTCGGTGCAATTCCGTCACCACCGCCGATCCCCCGCGGCCCCCCACATCCCAAGCGTCTTTGCACAGCCCCCGTTTGCGGTTAAGCTGGACCCAACAGGACCCGGAGCAACCGGGGCGCAATACGGGCATGGCATGATTTTTCGTCTGATTTTTGGCTGTGCTCTGGTTTTGGCGGGCTGCACCCAGCAGGTTTCAGTGACGGCTCCGGTCGTCAGCAACCTTGGCATTGATCTTGTGCGGCTGAAGGAAGGCCAGCACCCGCCGCAATCCGAAGGCGCATGCTGGGCCAAAGACACCACCCCCGCCGTGATCGAAACCACCACCGAGCAGCTTGTCGTCACCGATGAGCAGCGCGATGCAGCAGGCAAAGTCACCGCGCCCGCCACCTATCAGACCAAGACCCACCAGCGTCTGCTGCAAGACCACGAGGAAGTCTGGTTCCGCGCGCCCTGCCCGCAAGACATGACGGTAAATTTCGTGGCCACGCTGCAACGCGCCCTGAAAGCCCGTGGCCTCTATATGGCCCCGGTGACAGGCGTGATGGATGCCACCACCGCCGAGGCGATCCGGCAATTCCAAGCCGAACGCGGCCTCGACAGCCCGGAACTTTCGCTTTCCGCCGCCAAAGAGCTTGGCATCATCGCAACGGATGTATCTCGCCTATGACCTTACCCGCCGCCCAATCCCGCTACGAGGCCGAAGTGATCCGGCAATGGTCCGCCCATCCGGCGGATGGTGCGCATGATCTGGGCCATCTGCGTAGGGTCTGGGCGCGCGCCAAGCTGATCGCGATGGATGAGCCTTGCGATCTGGAGATTCTGCTGGCCGCCTGCATGTTTCACGATCTGGTCAATCTGCCAAAATCCCACCCCGAACGCGCCCGTGCCTCTACCCTCTCCGCCGAGGCCGCCTGCCACTTTCTGCGCGCCGATGGTTTCCCCGAAGCCAAACTGTCCGCCGTAGGTCACGCCATTGCCGCGCACAGCTTTTCCGCCGCCATCACCCCAATGACCGCCGAAGCCCGCGTGCTGCAAGACGCCGACCGGCTGGAAGCTTTGGGCGCCATTGGCATCGCCCGGATGTTCCATGTCTCGGGCGCGATGGGCGGCGGTTTGTTTGATGCCGAAGACCCGATGGCACTGCACCGTGCGCGCGATGATCGTGCCTTCGCGCTGGATCATATCGAGACCAAACTGCTCAAGCTGGTCGATACCATGCAGACTGCCCCCGGTCGCGCCATGGCCACCGAGCGCGCCGACTGGATGCTGTCCTTCCGCACCCGCCTGCTGTTTGAGATCGGCTGAGCCATGACGGCCCGGCTTTCCCTGCGTTTCATCCTTGTGCTGGTGCTGACCGCCGCCGCAACCATCGCCCTGATCACCATGTTCGAGGCCGTGATCCAGGCCCAACTCAGCTTTGGCACCGCACTCGTCGTCGTGCTGCCCCTGCTGACGGCTGCCCGCTCCTGCGGCAGCACTTGGGTCATCCGCAACCAAACACTTGCCGGGGTCAAACCCGTGCTGGCCTATGGCGCGTGGTTTGCGCTGCTGGCCCTGATCCTCTTCCTGCTGCACGGCATCGCCCTGCGGCTGTGGATCGGGCAAGATCCTGCCGAAACCGCGCGGATGCTGGCCCAGCGCCCGCTGACGATCCTGACCGTCACAGCGCTCGCCTATGCCACCTGCGTTTTGATCACCTGCACGGGCTTTGCTTTGGGCGCCCGCGCGCAAGCCCGCCTGCTGCCACGGCCCTGAGACCTGCTGGGGCAAAAGTTAACGGTGGATGAATCGCCTCCCGCTAACCCTTTGAAATCGCTTAACTGGCCGACTTGTCCACGCGCGGACACAGCCGCCACAACAAAAAGGCGGCAGGTTTCCCCGCCGCCCCTTTCCGCGCAACATTTCGATCCTATTCGACTGACAGCGCCACGAAGCGCGGATCACCCTCGCGCCGCACCAACAGCAGGATCGACTTGCGCCCCGCCGCTTTGGCCTCGGACAGACGGTCTTGCAGATCGCTGATGCTCAGGATTTTCTGCTGCCCCGCCTCGACAATCACATCCCCCGGCATGACGCCCTTCTCCGACGCTTCCGAAGCCCCATCCACATGCGTTACCGCAAGCCCGGTCGCCCCGGCTGGCAGCTTCAGATCCTTGGCCACCTGATCATCCACCGGCACCAAGGTCAGCCCCAGCACTTCCGCCTTTTGCGGCTCGACCGGAGTATCCTTCTGCGCCGCAGGCACCGGCTTGCCAGCCTCATCGGTTTCCCGACGCCCCAGCTTGATCTGCAAGGTCTGCTGTTTGCCATCGCGCAGCACCACGGCGGGCACTTCCTCGCCAATCGGGCTGTCCGCCACCGTCCGCGTCAAGCTGCGCACATCGGTGATTTCCTTGCCGTTGAAGGTCAAGATCACGTCGCCCGCGAGCATCCCACTTGCTTTCGCCGGGCCATCCGGCACATCGGTGATCAGCGCGCCCTTAGCCTCGGTCAGACCCATAGCTTCGGCCACATCCGGCGTCACATCCTGAATTCGCACACCGAGCCAACCGCGCCGGGTTTCGCCGAATTCTTTCAACTGATCCACAACATGCGACACCACGTTCGATCCCATCGAGAAACCAATGCCGATCGAGCCGCCCGTCGGCGACAGAATCGCGGTGTTCACGCCGACCACCTGCCCCTCCATGTTGAACAAAGGTCCGCCCGAGTTGCCCTTGTTGATCGCCGCATCGGTCTGGATGAAGTCGTCATAAGCGCCGTTCAACTCACGCCCGCGCGCCGAGACAATCCCTGCCGAAACAGAGAAACCCTGCCCCAGCGGGTTGCCCATCGCCATCACCCAATCGCCGACCCGCATCGCATCCGAATTGCCAAAGTTCACGAAGGGCAGCGGCTCGGGGCTTTCGACCTTCAACACCGCGATGTCGGTTTTCAAATCGGTGCCGACCAGCTTGGCCTTCAGCTTCTTGCCCGAGAAGAACTCGATCTCGATGTCATCGGCGCCTTCGATGACATGGTTATTCGTCACGATATAACCGTCCGCCGAGATCACAAAGCCCGACCCCAAAGCTTCCGAGCGTTGCGGCTCGTTGCCCCCTTGGCCGTTTTGGTCCATGAAATCCTTGAAGAAATCTTCAAAAGGCGAGCCGGGCGGCACCATCGGCCCGCCATCGGTGGCAGAGGCGACCATTGAAGATGTGGTGATATTGACAACCGAAGGGCTGATCTGTTGCGCCAGATCGGCGAAGCTGTCCGGAGCGCCAAACGCCAGCGCCTGATGCGCAGGCCCAGCGGCCAACGCCAGAGACAGACCCAAACCAAGCGCCAGCATCAGCCGGGGACGCTTGGGAGTGGCGATGGCTGGAACCGTCAGCGCACGCACGGGAGATAGTTGAAGCACGTCCGAACTCCTTTTCGTAGTGCGGGGCGCGATCTGCATCGCCCGCCGCATCGGATCACATCCGCATATTCATTTAGGGGCCAAATTGTGCAATGCAAACCAGATCGCGCCGCCTCAACCCTGCGTGAATGAATTTGTCACCCGCGTGAGCCGATGTGCAAGCGCCATCGGCATATTGCGCCAATCCTCGCCACAAAGCAAAAGGGCCAGCGCAGAGGCCAGCCCTTTCAAGTCTATCGAGCTAATCCCCGCTTACGGCTGCGCGGCAGGCACAGCCGGAGCAGCAGGGGCCGCAACCGGCGGCTTCTCGCTGCGCAGATATTCAAAGAACTCGCTGTCCGGCTGCATCACCATCGACGAATTCCCCGCCTGCAACGCCCGCTCATACGAGGTCAAAGACCGGGTGAAGGCAAAGAACTCCGGGTCTTGGCCGAAAGCTTCGGCATAGATCGCGTTGCGCTTGGCATCGGCTTCACCGCGAATAACCTCGGCTTCTTTGCCCGCCTGCGAGACGATTTCGACCCGCGAGCGTTCCGCCGCTGCCCGCACCCGCTGGGCGGCTTCGTTACCACGACCAATCTCATCCGCCGCTTCACGATCCCGCTCGGCCCGCATCCGCGCAAAGGTGGCTTCAAGGTTCTGTTCGGGCAAATCGGTGCGCGTCAGCCGCACGTCGATCACGTCAACGCCCAAGCCCGCCGCCTTGGCGCGGCTGTTGTCGCGGATCTGGTTCATCAGCGAGGTGCGGTCTTCCGACAGCACCTTCTGGCTGTTCACCCCACCCAGAACCTCACGGATTTCGGCATTGATGATCTTGTCGAGGTTGCTGCGCGCAGCCTCTACGCCGCCCGAGCCAACAGCCCGCCGGAACGCTTCCAGATCAACGATCCGCCAGCGCGCAAACGCATCGACCACCAAACGGCGGTCATCCAGCGGCGTCACTTCCAGAGGCTGCGTCGGCAGGCCAAGGATGCGGTCATCGTAGCGGAAAACCTCCTGCACGAAGGGGATTTTGAAGCCCAAACCGGGCTTGTCCACCACCTGCTTCACTTCACCAAACTGCAAGACCAGCACTTTTTCACGCTCGTCGACGATGAACACCGACGACAGCAGCAAGGCCCCCGCAAGGATCAGGCCGGGAAGAATATAGATCGCACGCATCAGTTCGACCCTCCGGTTGGGGTTGCAGGTTTCGCCAGACCCTCCAGCGGCAGGTAAGGCAACACGCCCTGCCCGTCCTTGCCCGAGACGCCATCCAGGATCACCTTATTCATCCCGCCCAGCACTTTCTCCATCGTTTCCAGATACATCCGCTTGCGCGTCACTTCCGGGGCCTTGATGTATTCGGCGTAGATCGACGAGAACCGGCTGGCTTCACCTTCGGCGTTGTTCACCACCTGCGCCTGATAGCCGCGCGCGTCTTCCAACAACTGCGCCGCTTGACCACGCGAGGCTGCCCCAATCGTATTGGCATAAGCATCGGCTTCTTTTTCCAACCGGTCGCGCTCTTGCTGCGCCGCCTGCACCTTGCGGAAGCTGTCGATGACTTCGCGCGGCGGGTCGGCCTTATCGAAGTTCACCCGGATCACGTTGATCCCGGCATCATAGCTGTTCAGCGTGCCTTGAATGGCCGAGGTCACTTCCGAGGCAATCACCCCCCGGTCGCGGTTCAACACCGGGGCCAGTTCCGACCGCGCAATGATATCGCGCATCGCGGATTCGGATACCGCGCGAATGGTGTCCTCAGGATCGGCCAGGTTGAACAGGAACTTCGACGGATCGCTGATATTCCAGACCACCTGAAACTCGATATCGACGATATTCTGATCGCGCGTCAGCATCAAACCATTGTCCAATTCGCCCGCCACGCCATTGCCGATATCGGTGGTGCGCTGCTTGCGCGCTTCAACGATTTCCGCCGTCATCACCGGCCAAGGCGCGAAATGCAGACCTTCTTCGGTGACACCGCTGAACTTGCCCAGCATCAGCGTCACCGCTTGTTCTTCCGGCTTCACCGAATAGGCCGAGGACCACACCCACAGCCCCAGCGCCACAATCGCGCCCAAAGCCAAGCCTTGCTTGCTGAACATCGGCCCAGCGCCGCCTGCGCCCGCAGGCCCACGGCCATTGCCACCACCACGCCCGCCCATCAGCACGCGCAGATGCTCTTGGCCCTTCTTCATCAGCTCATCAATCTCGGGCATCTGCGGGCCTTCGCCCGGTTTGCGCCCACCCGGACGCTGACCCGGACGGTCGCCCTCTGGCCGCTGGCCATTCCGGTCATCCCCACCAGAACCGCCATTTCCGCCCCAAGGGCCGCCACTACCCGCCATTGATAAACCTTTCGTCTTGTTATGCTTGCCCCTGAATTGGGCACTCGATGCGGAAAATCAAGCAGATACCCCGCGCAAATTGCCGCATCAGACCACTCTTGTCGGCTTTCGCATCGTCACCAGTTCTTCCGACACCGTCGGATGCACCGCCACCGTGCGGTCAAAATCCGCCTTGGTCGCGCCCATCTTGATCGCAATCGCCGCAAGCTGGATCATTTCTCCCGCGCCCGCGCCAACAATATGGCAGCCCAGAACCTTCTGGCTAGCCTGATCCACCACCAGCTTCATCAACACCCGATCCTGCCGCCCCGCAAACAGGCTTTTCATCGGACGGAAGCTGGCGCTGAAAATCTCAATCGGCCCATTGCCCTTCGCCGCTTCTTCCGAAAGCCCCACGGTGCCCAACTCCGGCTGCGTAAACACCGCTGAGGCCACCAGTGCGTGATCCGCCTTGGTCGGCACCCCGCGAAAAACCGTATCCGAAAACGCATGGCCCTCGCGAATGGCAACCGGAGTCAAATTGAGCCGGTCCGTCACATCCCCCACCGCATAGATCGACGGCACCGAAGTCTGGCTCCATTCATCCACCAGCACCTGCCCGCGCGCGCCAATGCCAACGCCTAAAGCCTCCAGCCCCATGCCGCCCGAATTCGGCAGCCGCCCGGTGGCATACATCACCAGATCAACCTCCCGCGCCTTGCCATCGGTGCCATGCGCGAGGATGCCATCCGCGCCTTGCTCCAGCCGCGCCACGTCAACGCCGCAGTGAATATCAATCCCGCGCGCGATCATCGCCGCCGAGACCAATCCCCGCGCCTCATCATCAAAGCCGCGCAAAATCGACGCCCCACGATACATCATCGTCACCTGCACGCCCAAACCATGCAGGATACAGGCGAACTCGGAAGCGATATAACCGCCGCCCACCACCAGCGCCCGCTTTGGCAGGTTCGGCAAATGGAACATCTCATTCGAGGTCACCGCCAACTCGCCGCCCGGCACCTCCGGCACGAAGGGCCGCCCACCCGTGGCGATCAGGATATGCTTGACGCTAAATTCCTCACCCGAGGCCAACCGCACCCGGTGCGGATCCACCACCACAGCGCGCGCGTCATAGATCGTGACCCCAGCGTTCAAAAGCGTACTGCGATACGCGCCCTCCAGCCGATCCAATTCTTTCTCCAGCGTGCCGCGAAACCGCGCCCAGTCAAACGCCCCCAGCGAGGCATCCCAACCATAAGCCCGCGCGTCCTGCACTTCCTCGGGATATTCCGAGGCAAACACCATCAGCTTCTTCGGCACACAGCCCCGGATCACACAAGTGCCCCCCATCCGGCTTTCCTCCGCCAGCGCCACCTTCGCGCCCCCCTCAGAGGAAGCAATCCGCGCCGCCCGCACCCCACCCGAGCCACCGCCGATGACGAAAAGATCGTAGTCGAAAGTCATAATTTTCCCAATTCTCTGGCCGTAGCCTTAAACAAATCCGGTCGGCACTCTCGGATCATCTCCACTACTTCGTCATAAACACCATCGTCGGCCTGCCCCCTGGTAAAAAGCCAGTGCCTTTTGACGTCGTGCTGGTTTCGGTAAGTCAGCCAAACGGCTCTGTTGAAAGGAAGCAAGCGCACACGTTTCAAATTCTGCCACACCACCACGTCTTCGCCATACCATGGCCTGACGATGCTGAGTCTTTCTTCGTCCAGTTCAGCCAGCACCGCACGACGACGTATCAGATAAATTCCGACAGCGATCATCAAAACAGGAAGCACCGCTGGACCAACACCACCAACAAAGCCATGCCGCAAGGCGCGTATGAAACCGAGCAAAGCAATAAGCGCAATGAAGCACGACATCGCAATCAAGAATATGCTGTCGCTCCGTTTTCGCTCAACCACCAACCCCAAATCACTCCCCCAGATCAGCGAAGATATTATCCGTCGGCGCAAACAGGATCTGGTCGTCTGTCTCCGACCCCGAGTTGATATCGCGCACCGTCACCCGCCCGTCGCCGTGGCCGATGATCACAATGTCACAGATATCTATGAACAGCCCGTTTTCAACCACGCCCGGAATTTGGTTCAACACCAAGGCCAACTGGCGCGGGTTGCCGATCCGCTTCAGGTGCAGGTCCAGAATGTAATTGCTCTCATCCGTCACCAGCGGGCGGTCGCCATTCATCCGCAGGGTCACGTCGCGCGCCAGCACATCCATCGACACCAGCATTTCCTCGACCAAGGCTTTCGAGGTCTGCCAGCCGAACGGAATGATCTCAATCGGCAGCGGAAACGCGCCCAACTGCTGCACTTCCTTCGCCGCATCCGCGATCACGATCATCAGATCGCTGGCGGTTGCGACGATCTTCTCCTGCAGCAACGCCGCCCCGCCGCCCTTGATCAGCGCAAGGTTCTGGTCAAACTCATCCGCACCATCAATCGTCACGTCCAGCCATTTGGCCTCATCCAATGAGGTGACGTGAATCCCCACCTGCCGCGCCAACTCGGCGGTGCGGGTCGAAGTCGGCACGCCAACGATCTTCAACCCTTCCTCACGCACCCGCTCGCCCAGACAGCGCACCATCCATGCGGCGGTCGATCCGGTGCCCAACCCCACCTTCATGCCGCTTTCAATGAAATCCACCGCCCGCTTGGCGGCAACGAATTTGGCTTTGTCGATGGGGGAAAGCTCGGCTGGCATCTGGTTTCCTCAGTCTGATGCGCCCGACCGCGGGCGCGGGCTCCTACGCTGTTGCGTCCTTATAGGCAAAGCAGGCGGAGGGGGCGAGAGGGGAATCGCGCAGCCCCTTGACAGTCCACGCGGCAAAGTTAAGTTGCGAATAATTCTCAATATCAGAGAGCCCGCATGTCCTCCCTCTTCAATCTGCGCACCGACTGGAGGCAACCCCGTGGGGATGCCGCCCTCGCTGACGTTCACCGCTCGGTGCTGCTGCCGAAAGGCTCATGGCGCCGCTTCGCCGCCTTCCTCGGCCCCGGTTATATGGTCGCCGTGGGCTATATGGACCCCGGCAACTGGGCGACCTCGCTCGCAGGTGGGTCGAAATTCGGCTACACCCTCTTGGTGGTGGCGCTGATTTCCAACCTGATGGCGATCGTGCTGCAATCGCTCTGCGCCCGGCTCGCCATCGCCTCGGGCCGCGACCTTGCACAAGCCTGCCGCGACGCCTTCCCGCGCTTCGTGTCGATCCCGCTCTGGCTCGCTGCTGAAATCGCCATCATCGCCACCGATATTGCCGAGGTGATCGGCACCGCCATCGGCCTGAACCTGCTGTTCGGCATCCCGCTCGAACTCGGCGTTCTGATCACCGCCCTCGACGTCTTCCTGATCCTCTGGCTGCAAACCAAAGGCTTCCGCTGGCTGGAGGCCTTCATCATCACGCTGCTGGGCGTGATCGCCATCTGCTTTGGCCTGCAAATCGTCATGGCTGATCCCGATTGGGCGGGCGTGATCAAGGGCTTCGCCCCCACCACCGAGATCCTGCGCAACCCGGAAATGCTCTACCTCGCGCTTGGCATCCTGGGTGCCACCGTGATGCCGCACAACCTCTACCTGCACTCCGCCATCGTACAAACCCGCGCTTACGGCGACAGCATCGAGGAAAAACGCGAGGCGCTGAAATTCGCCACCATCGACAGCACCGTCGCCCTCTGCTTTGCGCTGTTGATCAACGCCTCAATCCTGATCCTTGCCGCAGCCTCATTCAACGCCACCGGCCGCACCGAGGTCGCAGAACTCGGCGATGCCCACCAATTGCTCGGGCCGCTGCTCGGCTCCGGCATCGCGCCCTCGCTGTTCGCCATTGCCCTCTTGGCGTGTGGTCTGAACTCCACCGTCACCGCCACCCTCGCGGGCCAAGCCGTGATGGAGGGTTTCCTGCAAATCCGCCTGCCGCCATGGCTGCGCCGCCTGATCACTCGGGCCATCGCCATCATCCCCGCCGCCGCTGTCACCATCTATTACGGCAGCGCGGGCACCGGCAAACTGTTGATCCTGACGCAAGTCATCCTGTCGCTGCAACTGTCCTTCGCCGTGGTGCCGTTGGTGATGTTCACCGCCAACCGCGCCAAAATGGGCGCCCTCGCCGCCCCGCGCTGGCTGCTAGCGCTGGCCATCCTGATCGCCGTGGTGATCATCGCGCTGAACCTGAAACTGCTGTGGGATTTCTTCGGCTGAAGCATTCCCCACAACCAACCCTCTAAAACTTATCTAAAATTTGCCTTCATCTGTCCTCAAATATCCCACGGGGGTGCGGGGGTGTGAAACCCCCGCGCACCTTTATGCAGAAACCCGCAGATCAGAACCACCCCGCCGCCCGCACCCCTCCGCCGCTGCACACCAAAAAGTGTCGGTTTTCGCATGGTTTCCCCCGCGCCTTGCGCCATACTGCCGCGAAATGAGGAGCCCGCGATGTATGTTCTGCACCACACCCCCGACTCGGCAGCCCTGATCGTCCGATTGGTGCTGGAAGAACTGCACCTCCCCTACGAAATCGCCCCCATCGACCGCGACGGCGGCGCGCTCGACAGCCCCGGCTACCGCAAACTGCAACCCTTGGGCAAAATCCCCGCGCTGGAAACCCCTGATGGGGTGATGTTCGAGACCGCCGCGATCCTGCTGCATCTGTCCGAAATCACAGGCAAACTCGCCCCCGCCCCCAACACGCCCGAGCGGGGCCAATTCCTGAAATGGCTGTTCTTCACCTCCAGCAACCTGCACCCGGTGGCGATGAACTATTACTACCCGCACCGCGTCGCAGGCCCAGAAAACGCCGACGCCGCCAAGGCCCAAGCCGCAGCCACCCTGAAATCGCTGGTGAAAACTCTTGAGGACATGGTGGCACTTGAGGCCCCCGACTGGCTCTCAACCGCCCCTTCCATCCTTGGCTATTACATCGCCGTGCTGATGCGTTGGCTGTTTGAGCCCTGCCCCGCCAAAGACTATCCCGCCTTGCACAAAATTCTGCTCGCCTTAGAGACCCGCCCCGCCGCTATTACTTGCGCGCAGGCCGAAGGCTTGGCCAGCACGATTTTCTCGAACCCCTATTGATCGGATCGCCGCCATGTTTCTCTCCGTTTTCGACATGTTCAAAGTCGGCATTGGCCCGTCTTCATCGCATACGATGGGGCCAATGGTCGCCGCCGCCCGCTTTCTCGATCTGATGCGCGCCTCGCCGTTTCAGTTCGGCGGCGTCAAAGCCTCGCTGCACGGCTCGCTCGCCTTCACCGGCGTCGGCCATGCCACCGACCGCGCGACGATCCTTGGCCTCGCAGGCTTTCACCCCGCCACCTATGATGCCGCCAAAGCCGAAACTGCGCTCGCCGCAATCAACGACAGCCACACCATCCACGCCGATGGCTTGCCGCCTTTGCACTTCAACCCGAAGGCCGATCTAACCTTCGACTACGGCCCCGCTTTGCCCGGCCACGCCAATGGCATGGTGCTGAAGGCCACTGATGCGCAAGGCGACGTGATCTTGCAGGAAACCTATTATTCCATCGGCGGCGGCTTCGTGCTGACTGCGGGTGAACTCGCGGAAGCCGGTGCGGGCAAGTCCAAGACCAAAGCCGAAGTGCCCTATCCGTTTGAGACTGCCGATGAAATGCTGGCTATGGCGAAAGCCTCGGGCCTGTCCATCGCTCAGATGAAACTCGCCAACGAGCTGAAATTCCGCTCGAAAGCCGAGATCGACCAAGGCATCGCCCGGCTGTGGCAAGTGATGAACGACTGCATCTCCCGCGGCATGGAAGGCACTGGCATCCTGCCAGGTGGCCTAAAAGTGCGCCGTCGCGCCAAAGGCATCCACGACGCCCTGCTGGCCGAACGCGGCCTGAACATGACCGCCCCGCACACCA
>CAYLYV010000122.1:0-14399 GCA_964387655.1 uncultured Cypionkella sp.
AGCTGCTCTACCAAGTGGCCTTGCAAACCCAGAACGAGTTGATCGAAGCCACCCTCGACCTCGCCCGCTTCCAGACCCCCGAAGCCCGCGACATCGCCAAAATCGGCATGGCAAACTACTTCGCCGGGGCCGCCCTGATGCCCTACCGCGCCTTTCTGGAAGCCGCCCAAGCCACCCGCCACGATCTCGAACGCCTCGCCGATCTGTTCGGCGCCAGCATCGAACAAGTCGCCCACCGCCTCTCGACCCTGCAGCGCCCCGGTGCCAAGGGCATCCCGTTCTTCTTCGTCCGCGTCGATCAGGCTGGCACCATCACCAAACGCCACTCCGCCACCCGGCTGCAATTCGCCCGCTTCGGCGGGGCCTGCCCGCTCTGGAACGTCCATCGCGCCTTCGAGACCCCCGGCCATTTCCTGCGCCAACTGGCTGAGACCCCCGACGGCGTGCGCTATCTCTGCCTTGCGCGCGATGTCTCCAAACCCGGCGGCGCGTTTCTCGCCCCGATCCGCCGCTACGCCATCGGCCTAGGGTGTGAGATCAGCCACGCCGCCAGCCTCGTCTACTCGGACGGTTTAGATCTGAAAGGCCGATTCGAGCCGATCGGCATCTCCTGCCGGATCTGCGAGCGCCCAAACTGCCACCAGCGCTCGGTACCCCCTTTGGAACGCCGCCTGAAAGTCGATCCCGACCGTCCCGGCCTGCCGCCCTACGATATCGCCGACTAATTTAAAACCGCGGCGCAGGCAGATATGTCGAACGCCCCGCGGGGGATATTAAACAACAGATGAAATAAAAACCCCCTGCATTTCATCTGTTCTAAAATACCCCCGCCGGAGGCCCCCCCCGCCACGCCAACCCGCCGGGCCCCAGCCGTCTCGCGCCAGCAGCGGTCGCGCGCCGCCTCGATGGCGGCCAAGACCGCCCCGCCGTATCAAGATGAACAAAACGTTAAGCTAAAAACCTAACCCTTTGATAAATCGCAAATCATAACCCGGTCCACGCGGGGACCCTAGCGCTGCGACAGCCGCCAGTTCTCATTGATCACCGGCTGCAAATTCGACCGCGCGAGCTTGCGTCCCAAAATATGATCCGCCGCCTTCTCGCCCGTCATGATCGACGGCCCGTTCAAATTCCCATTGGTGACCTGCGGGAAGATCGAGCTGTCGGCCACCCGCAACCCCTCCACCCCGATCACCCGACATTCCTCATCGACGACCGCCAGCGGATCATCCCGCCGCCCCATCCGGCAGGTGCCGCAGGGATGATAGGCGCTCTCGACATGCTCTTTCAGAAACGCATCCAGTTCCGCATCCGACTGCACCCCCACGCCCGGTTGAATCTCTGCCTTCACATGCCCCGCCATCGCAGGCTGCTCAAACACCTCCCGCGTCAGCCGCACACAAGCCCGGAAATCCTCCCAATCCGATGGCTCCGACATATAGTTGAACAGGATCTTGGGTTGATCTTTCGGATCGCTTGACCGCAACGTCACCGCCCCGCGCGATTTTGACCGCATTGGTCCGACATGCACCTGAAAGCCATGCCCCTCCGCCGCCGCCTTGCCGTCATAGCGCACCGCGATCGGCAGGAAGTGATACTCGATATCCGGGTAATCCACCCCGGCTTTCGAGCGGATGAACGCGCAGGATTCAAACTGATTCGACGCCCCCAGCCCCTTGCCGGTGAACAACCACTGCGCCCCGATCAGCGCCTTGCCCCAGAGGTTCCAGTATTTATACAAAGTGATCGGCTTTGCCGCCTGAAACTGCATGTAAATTTCCAGATGGTCCTGCAAATTCGCCCCCACACCGGGCCGATCCGCCACCACTGCAATGCCATGCTCCCGCAGCGCAGCCGCATCGCCGATCCCCGACAGCAGCAATATCTTCGGCGAGTTGATCGACGAGGCCGACACGATCACCTCCGCCGAGGCGCGAATAACCTCCACCGCCCCGCCGCGTTCAATCTCCACCCCAACCGCGCGACCATTCTCGATCACAACCTTGCGTGCAAAACCCCGCACCAGCTTCACCAGCCCGGTTTTCAATGCGGGCCGCAGGTAAGCATTCGCCGCCGACCAGCGCACGCCCTTCCAGATCGTCGCCTCCATCGCACCAAAGCCTTCCTGCGCCTGACCGTTGTAATCCTCGGTCACCGGATAACCCGCCTGCCGCCCCGCCTCGATAAAAGCGTTGAACAGCGGGTTCTTGCGCGGCCCGCGTGAGATGTGCAGCGGGCCATTGGAGCCGCGAAACGCCGCATCGCCCGAGGCCGCGCCATCCGCCTCGCCGTGCCAGGTCTCCATTCGCTGGAAATACGGCAGCACATCGGCATAGGACCAGCCCTGCGCGCCCATCTCCGCCCAAGTGTCATAATCCCGCGCATGGCCACGCACATAGACCATGCCATTGATGCTCGACGATCCGCCAATCACCTTGCCGCGCGGTGTCGCCAGCCGCCGCCCGCCCAAATACGGCTCAGGTTCCGATTGAAAGCCCCAGTCGTAAATCCCCATATTCATTGGATAAGACAAAGCCGCAGGCATCTGGATGAACGGGCCAAAGTCGCTGCCGCCCTGCTCGATCACCACCACACGCTTGCCCGCCTCGGCCAAACGATAGGCAATCGCCGCCCCCGCCGACCCCGACCCAATGATCACATATTCCGCCGTCATAGCTTCTCCAGTTTCCATCTTTTTACCGCACCACCACAGCGCCCCGACGCGCCAGGGTGGGCGGGCGGGAGGCGTGTCGGGGCGCGCTTAGTAAGGCGCGTCCACCGGCCCCATGCCGACGTAGACGCTTTTCACCTGTGAATAATGCTCCACCGCCGCATGGCCATTTTCACGCCCCACACCCGACAGTTTCGATCCGCCAAACGGCATCTCTACGGGAGTCAGATTGTAGGCGTTGATCCAACAGGTTCCCGCCTGCAGCGCGCCAATCACCCGATGCGCCCGCGTGATATCGGCGGTAAACACCCCCGCCGCCAACCCAAACTCCGTCGCATTGGCCCGCGCCACCGCTTCTTCTTCGCTGTCGAAATCCAGCACCGCCATCACCGGGCCAAACACTTCTTCCCGCGCCAGCGTCATCTCGTCGGTCACATCCGCGAACACCGTTGGCAGCACAAACGCGCCCTCAGTCCCCGCCCGCCCGCCGCCACAGATCAAAGTCGCGCCCTCGGCCTTCGCCGCCTCGATATAGCCCAACACCTTGGCAAGCTGCGCCCCCGACACCAGCGGCCCCATCTGCGTCGCCTCATCCAGCGGGTCGCCCAGCCGGATCGCCGCCGTGCGTTCCGCCAGCCGTTTCAAGAACTTCGCCTTGATGCCCTTTTGCACAAAAACCCGCGTGCCATTGCTGCACACCTGGCCTGCGGAATAGAAATTCCCCAGCATCGCGGCCCCCACGGCATCTTCCACAGAAGCGTCATCGAACACCAGAATCGGCGACTTGCCGCCCAATTCCATTGTCACATGCCGCACGCCCGCCGCAGCCAGTGCATAGACCTTCTGGCCGGTCGGCACCGATCCGGTCAGCGACACTTTCGCCACCCGGACATCCGACACCAAGGCCGCGCCCACCGCGCCACGCCCCTGCACCACGTTGAACAGACCTGCAGGCAGACCCGCTTCAATGAAAATCTCCGCCAGCTTCAGCGCGCCCAGAGGCGTGACTTCCGACGGCTTAAAAATCATCGCATTGCCCAAAGCCAAGGCAGGGGCCGATTTCCAGCAGGCAATCTGGCTGGGGTAATTCCACGCCCCAATGCCCACGCAAACGCCCAAAGCCTCGCGGATCGTATAGGCAAAATCGCGCCCCAACGGGATCGTCTCACCACCCACTGTCGGCGCAAGCCCCGCGAAATACTCCAACGCATCGGCGCCCGAGGGCCAATCGGCGACCAGCGTTTCCTGTATCGGCTTGCCGGTATCCAAGGTCTCCAGCCGCGCCAATTCCGGGTTGCGCTCGCGGATCAAATCGGCGGCACGGCGCAAAATCCGCGCCCGCTCTACCGGACGCGTCGCAGCCCAGGCCCCTTGCGCCCGCGAAGCACTCGCCAAAGCCTGCTCGATCACCGCTGGCGTCGCCTCATGCAACACCGCGATCACCGCCCCAGTGGCGGGATAGATCACCTCAATCACCGCACCAGCTTTGTCTTCGATATAGTTGCCGTCAACAAAATGACTGGCCTTCGGCTGTGCCATCATGGGCGCGCCCCTTCCAACTTGGAATTCAAGTAATTCAATGCGGTAGCCACCGCAGCTTCCCGATCTGGCGGGCCCGATTTCAGCACTTCACGCAGGTAAAGCCCGTCGATCAACGCGCCCAAACCGTCGGCAATCGGCTCGGCACGATCTCCCGCCAAGGGCCGCAACCCCGCCAAAAGGTTCGACCTTAGCCGCCCCTGATACACCTTCAGCAACCGCTTCGCCTCAGGCACGGTTTGCGCCAAGACCCAGAAGTTCAGCCAGGCCCCGACCGCCTCGCGCCGGAAATTCGTCGCCGAAAAAGACGCCGCCAGCACCGCCCGCAAACGGCTGTCCGGCCCTTCCGCCAGCGCCAAAGCCCCGCGCACCTCGGCCCCATACAGCGTCAGAATGTGCCGCATCGCCGCCAAAAACATCTCCTCTTTCGAGCCGAAATAATGATGCGCCAGCGCCGAGGACATGCCTGCGCGTTTGGCGATCTGACTGACCGTCACGTCCAAAGACCCCACCCGCCCGATCTCAACAATCGTGGCTTTGACGAGCGCCGCCTTTCGGATAGGCTCCATTCCAAGCTTCGGCATGTTGCGACCCTTGATAATAATGCTTGCCAAGGGCAGCTAGCTTGAAGTTTATTGACTCGTCAATCAACAAAAACAGGGAGCCCAACATGACCCTCAAATCGACGCTGCTCGCGTCCGCCGTCACCTTCGCTTTCGCAGGGTCCGCTTTCGCGGCGGGCTGCGATAAAGTGACCTTCTCGGATGTCGGCTGGACCGACATCACCGCCACCACCGCCGCGACCTCGCTGGTGCTGGAAGCCTTGGGTTACGAGACTGAAACCAAAGTGCTTTCGGTGCCGGTGACCTACGAAGGCCTCGCTTCGGGCGATGTCGATGTGTTCCTGGGCAACTGGATGCCGACGATGGAGAGCAACATCGCCCCCTACCGCGATGCCAAAACCGTCGACACCGTGCGCACCAATCTGGAAGGCGCGAAATACACCCTTGCCACCAACGCCAAAGGCGCTGAACTCGGCATCAAGGATTTCAAAGACATCGCCGCCCACAGCGCTGATCTCGAAGGCAAAATCTTCGGCATCGAAGCAGGCAATGACGGCAACAAGCTGATCCTCGATATGATCGACAAGGACGCGTTCGGCGTGAAAGCCGCCGGGGTCGAACTGGTTGAATCCTCCGAGCAAGGCATGCTGGCAGAAGTCGCCCGCGCCGATAACGAGGGCAAGGCGATTGTTTTCCTCGGCTGGGAACCCCATCCGATGAACGCCAATTTCAAGATGACCTACCTGACCGGCGGCGATGATTTCTTCGGCCCCAATTTGGGCGGTGCCACCGTCGCCACCAACACCCGCGCGGGCTATGTCGCAGAATGCCCGAATACCGGCAAACTGCTGTCGAACCTGTCGTTCTCGCTGGCGATGGAAAACGAAATCATGGGCGCGATCCTGAACGATGGCACCGACCCGCGTGAAGCCGCCAAAACCTGGCTCGCCGCCCATCCCGATGTCGTCGGCCCGTGGCTGGATGGCGTGACCACCAAAGACGGTGGCGATGCCGCCGCGGCTGTCACGGCGGCTCTGCAATAACCAGATCAAGGCCCCGGCACGCTGCCGGGGCCTTTTTCTATCCAAAACACGCGCCCGCAACGGGCTTTTCACCATCTGCGGGGACATTGAATGGATTGGTTGACGGTTTATAAAATTCCGATCGGGGCTTGGGCGAACAGCGTTTTCACATGGATGAAAACCAACCTCAGCGCGATCTTCAACGTCATTGCAGATGTGCTGGAAGGCTTGATCAACGGCTTCAAATGGCTGCTGCAAGCGCCCAACCCGCTGATCATCATCGCCATTTTTGTGATCATCGCTTGGGTGCTGCAACGCAACTGGAAAATCTGCGTTGGCGTTGCCTTGGGATTTTTGTTCGTCGTCAACCAAGGCTACTGGAAAGAAACCACCGAAAGCCTGACGCTGATCCTGTCCTCTTGCGCGGTTTGCATGGCCATCGGCGTGCCCATCGGCATCGCCTGCGCCCACAATGCCAGGCTCAACCAAGCCCTTTCGCCGATCATGGATCTGATGCAGACCCTGCCGACCTTCGTTTACCTGATCCCAGCGATCATTTTCTTCGGCATCGGCATGGTGCCCGGCCTGATCGCCACGGTGATCTTCGTGCTTCCCGCCCCGATCCGGCTGACCGAACTCGGCGTCGCCTCCACCCCCACCGCGCTGTTAGAGGCCGCAACCGCCTTCGGGGCCACCCCCAGCCAAAGGCTGTGGAAGGTCGAATTGCCTTGGGCCTTGCCGCAAATCATGGTCGGCCTGAACCAAACCATCATGCTGTCGCTGTCGATGGTGGTGATCGCCTCGATGGTCGGCGCGAACGGCTTGGGTGTGCCGGTGATGCGTGCCTTGGCTTCGGTCAACGCCGCCAAAGGGTTTGAGAGCGGTTTCGTCATCGTCGTGGTCGCCATTGCCCTGCGCGCCACCTTCCAGCGCAAGGTGTAAGCCATGGTAAATGCAGTAGAATTTGATCGCGTCTCCATCGTGTTCGGCGACCACCCCGACCGCGCCTTGCCCTTGATGGATCAAGGCATGTCGCGCGGCGATATTCAGGCCCAGACCGGGCAAATCCTCGGCGTGCATGACTGCTCACTGTCGGTGGCCGAGGGCGAAATCCTTGTGCTGATGGGCCTGTCCGGTTCCGGCAAATCCACCCTGCTGCGCGGTGTGAACGCGCTGAACCCGGTGGTGCGCGGCGAGGTGCGGGTGTGGGATGGCGCCCAGATGGTCTCCGTCACCAAAGCCAAAGGCGAATCCCTGCGCGGGCTGCGGCTGTCGAAAGTCGCCATGGTGTTCCAGCAATTCGGCCTGCTGCCATGGCGCACTGTGCGCGATAACGTCGGCTTAGGTCTTGAATTGGCAGGACAATCCGTCGATCAACGCCGCGCCAAGGTCGATCAGCAACTGGCGCTGGTGAACCTCAGCCAATGGGCCGAGCGCAAAGTCGGCGAGCTTTCCGGCGGCATGCAGCAACGCGTCGGCCTCGCCCGCGCCTTCGCCACCGAAGCCCCGATCCTGCTGATGGATGAGCCGTTCTCGGCCCTCGACCCCCTCATCCGCGCCCGCTTGCAAGACGAGTTGCTCGATCTGCAAGCCAAGCTGAAACGCACCATCATTTTCGTGTCGCATGACCTGGACGAAGCCTTCAAACTCGGCAACCGCATCGCGTTGATGGAGGGCGGCCGCATCGTGCAAATCGGCACCGCGCGCGAGATCATCGCCAACCCGGTCAGCGATTATGTGGCTGATTTCGTGGCCCATATGAACCCGCTCGGGGTTTTGACCGCGCGCGACGTGATGCAAACGGGCAGCTGCGCCGGGGCGTCGGTTGACTGCGAAACCCCGGTCAAGGCGGTGATGACCCGGCTCTGCAATGACGAACCAGAGTTGAACGTCACCGAAAACGGCACCCATATCGGTGTGATCCGCGCCGCCGGGTTGATGGCCAAACTCATCAACCCGCGCGCCTGAAATCAATCGTCCAGCACATCCTCAGAAACGGCGGCTTTTGCCGCCGTTTTCTTTGCCGCCGGCTTCTTCGCAGCCGCAGCTTTTGCCGGGGCCTTAGCCCCAGCCTTCTTCACTACAGGCTTTTTCGCCGCCGCAGCCTTGGCTGGAGCCTTCGCTGCCGCCTTCTTCGCAGGTGCCTTCTTGCCCGACTTACCCGCCTTTTCTGCAATCAAAGCAAGGGCTTCCTCCAACGTCACCGCTTCAGGAGTCAATTCCTTCGGCAAGGTCGCATTGACCTTGGCCCATTTCACATAAGGCCCATATTTTCCCGGCATCACTTGCACCGGCCCGCCGTCAGGATGCTCGCCCAAGGCCCGCAAAGGTTCCGTCACCGCAGCCCCGCGCCGCCCTGCCGCCTTCAGCGCCAAAACCTCCACCGCGCGGTTCATGCCGATGGTAAAGACTTCCTCAACATCCGGGATATTGGCGTAAACCGTGCCGTGCTTCACATAAGGCCCAAACCGCCCAATCGCCGATTCGACCATCACGCCATCCTCTGGGTGCGGCCCGATCTGGCGCGGCAAGCTCAACAATTCAATCGCCCGCTCCAGTGTCAGCGCGCCCGATTCCCACCCCTTCGGCAGGCTGGCACGCGGCGGCTTCGGCACCTCCTCGGTCGCCTCGCCCTTCTGCACATAGGGCCCGAACCGCCCGGCGCGCAGACTGATTTCCACGCCATCGGCATCCAGCCCCAACACCCTTCCGTCGACCGAGCCACCCTCCTCGCCTGAAATCGGACGGGTATAGCGGCACTCCGGGTAATTGCCGCAACCAATAAACGCCCCGCCAGAGCGCGAGGTTTTCAGATGCAAGCGCCCGGTGCCACACGAGGTGCAAATCCTCGGGTCCGACCCATCCTCGCGCAACGGATACAAATGCGGGCTGAGGAAATCGTCAATCTTATCCAGCACTTCGCCGATACGCAGATCTGCCGTCTCGGCAATCGCCGCCGAGAAATCCCGCCAGAACCGCGCCAAAACTTCCTTGTAATCGCGCTCGCCCGCTGACACGTCATCCAGCTGAGACTCCAGATCAGCGGTGAAATCATACTCGACATAACGCCGGAAAAAGTTGGTCAGAAACGCCGTCACCAAGCGCCCCTTATCCTCGGGGAACAGCCGGTTCTTGTCCTTGCGGACATATTCGCGGTCGACAATCGTGGTCAGCACAGAGGCATAGGTCGAGGGTCGCCCGATCCCCAATTCCTCCATCCGCTTCACCAAGGTCGCCTCGGTGTAGCGCGGCGGCGGTTGGGTGTGGCTTTGGCTGGCCAAAATCGCGCCATCCGGGCTGATCACCGCCGAGGGCACCCGGCGTAGCGCCGATTTCGCCTCGATCAGATCGAAATCATCCTTGCCCGCCGCATCGGCCTGCTTCTTGAATGCAGCCTCAAAGCCACCCTTTTTCGGGGCAGCGGCCTCGCCCTGCATGATCTGCGGCAGACGGCCTTCGTCTTCGTCCTCGTCGTCGCGGCCTTCCTCGTAAACCTTCAAAAATCCATCAAACAGAACCACTTGGCCATTGGCGCGCAGACCGACTTGCCCATCGGCGCTGCCGATTTCCACCACCGTCCGCTCCATCCGCGCGCCGGCCATCTGGCTGGCAATGGTGCGCTTCCAGATCAGCTCATAGAGGTTTTGCTGATCGCGTTCCGACAACCGCAACTCCGCCGGGGCGACGCCCATATCCGTCGGGCGGATACATTCATGCGCCTCCTGCGCGTTTTTCGCCTTGTTCTTATAGATGCGCGGCGCATCGGGCACATAGGCCGCCCCAAAGCGTTTACCAATCTCGGCCCGCGCCTGCGTCACCGCTTCCGGCGCCATATCAATGCCGTCGGTCCGCATATAGGTGATGTGGCCCGCCTCATAGAGCCGCTGCGCCGCCGACATGCAGGCCTTCGCCCCCATGCCATATTTGCGGCTGGCTTCCTGCTGCAAGGTCGAGGTCATGAACGGCGGATAGGGATTGCGCGAGGCTGGCTTGGCTTCGACCGACAACACGCTCAATGTTCGAGAAGTGACAGCTTGAACCGCCAATTCCGCCGCTTCCGCCGTCGGAATGTCGAATTTGTCCAGTTTCCGGCCACCCAGAACCGTCAGCCGCGCCTCAAATTCCTGCCCCCTCGGCGTGTTCAGCACGGCTGAGACCGACCAGAACTCCCGCGCCCGAAACGCCTCAACCTCCATCTCGCGTTCAACGATCAGCCGCAGACAGACCGATTGCACCCGGCCCGCCGAGCGCGACCCCGGCAGCTTGCGCCACAGCACCGGCGACAGCGTGAAGCCGACCAGATAATCCAAAGCCCGCCGCGCGAGATAGGCATCGACCAAGGGCTGATCGACCTGACGCGGATGCTTCATGGCTTCCGTCACCGCCTCTTTGGTGATGGCGTTAAACGTCACCCGAGACACCTTTTTGCCCTTTTTCAAGGTGCTGGCGAGGGCCTCTTGCAGATGCCAGGAAATCGCCTCGCCCTCGCGGTCAGGGTCGGTCGCGAGGATCAGCGTGTCGTCGGTTTTCAGCGCCTCAACAATCGCGCGAATGTGCTTTTTACTGTCGGCGGCCACCTCCCACAGCATGTCGAATCCGTTCTCGGTATCGACAGAACCATCCTTTGGCGGCAGATCGCGCACATGGCCGTAAGAGGCCAAAACCACATAGTCCGAACCAAGATATTTGTTGATTGTCTTGGCCTTAGCGGGCGATTCTACAACGACAACGGGCATGAAATTCCCTTGAAAACAGGCTTATGGGCGGCGAGGCACCATGTGGGGCTTTGTGCGGGGATGTCAACCGGGGCGATGCCAAAACGCCTCACACATCTGGCACGTCATGCTTTCGCATTGGCATAAATATCCCCGCCGGAGGCATCCGACGCAGATCGAGCAAGCCTTCGGCGGGCGTGTTGAACCCAAGATGAAACCGCAGCGCAGAGCGCCCGCAAGGGCGCGACAAGCGGTCAGTCCACCCGGCTGAGCAGCCCGCCGGATTGTCGCAAAATCCGGCCCTCCAACTCCAGCGAGATCAGCGCGGGCGACAGCGTACCCGGTGGCAAAGCCAGATCGCGGATCAACTGATCCTCGGCCAGGGGGCTAGGGCCGAGCCGCGCCAATATTTGGCTGTGAATGGCGGCAATATCGGCCAGCGGACGGCGCTGCGGCACCGGGCCGGGCAAAGCATCGGGCGCGACAACCGCTTCAACGGGCAGCGGCGCTTGCGCCACGAAATGCCCCTGCACCCCGATCGCCTCCAGCACATCCTGCGCCGAGCGTACCAAGATCGCACCATCACGCAGCAGCATATTGCAGCCCGCCGCCCGTGCATCAAACGGATGGCCAGGCACCGCCAGCACCTCACGCCCTTGATCCAGCGCGTTTTTCGCGGTGATCAGGCTGCCCGAACGTGCCGCCGCCTCCACCACCACCACCGCCCGCGCCAGCCCCGACACAATCCGGTTCCTTTGCGGAAAATGCCGCGCCTGCGGCACCAACCCCATCGGTTGTTCCGAAATCCGGCAGCCGCGCGCCGCAATCGCCACCGCGAGTTCGGTATTCTCCACCGGATAGATCACATCAACCCCGCCCGCCTGCACCGCCACCGTGCCGGTCTCCAGCGCCGCCTGATGCGCTTCGGCGTCAATGCCGCGCGCTAGGCCCGAGACCACCACCTGCCCCGCCTGCCCTAGCCCTTCGACCAGGCGCCGCGTCATCCTTAACCCCAGCGAAGATGCATTCCGCGCGCCCACCAGCGCCACCATCGGCCGCGCCAGCAGGCCAATATCGCCCTGCGCCCACAACGCCGGGGGAGCATCCGCCAAATCCATCAGCGCCTGCGGATAGCCCACTTGCCCCCACAACAGCAGCCGTGCCCGTGCCAGCCGCGCCTGTGCCATCTCGGCCCGCACCACTTCCAGCGGACACAAACTATACTCCTCCACCCCCGCCGCCCGCGCGATCCCCGGCAAAGCCGCCAGCGCGCCCTCGACCCCACCATGATCCGCCACCAGCCGATGAAACGTCACCGCCCCGACCCTGCGAGAGCGCATGAGGCGAAGCCACAGCGCGGGGTCCGCGTCCGGGGGTGCGGAACTGGGGGTGTGGGGAATCTGCAAACCCGTTGCCATCTGCGCCTCGCCTCATTCACGATTCGCAGTCTGCAACGGGATCGGTTAACAACAGGTGAATCCCGAGCAACTGGGATCGCAAACGGCAACCAAGCCCCAGACTGGCCCCCAAAGACTGGACTGAACCCCCCTCCCATCTGGACTTATCGAAACCGCCTCTGGGTGGATTGCCGGATGCGCTGTTCTTTGATCAAATGCGCGCAAAGAAAACGCGCCCAGTATCGCAACCGGGCGACCCCACCCAAGGAAACCACCATGAAAAACGCCGAAATCGCCCGCCGCCGCACCGACAGCATCTCGCGCGGGGTCGGGGTGCAGACCGAAATCTACGTCGATCACGCGCTGAACTCCGAAGTGTGGGATATCGAGGGCAACCGCTACATCGACTTCGCCGCAGGCATCGCCGTGGTCAACACCGGCCATTGCCACCCGAAAGTCATGGCCGCTGTCACCGCTCAACTGTCGAAATTCACCCACACCTGCCACCAAGTCCTGCCCTACGAAAACTACGTCCGCTTGGCCGAGCGTCTGAACGCCCTCGTCCCCGGTGATTTCCCGAAGAAAACCGTCTTCGTGACCACCGGTGCCGAAGCCGTTGAAAACGCGGTGAAAGTCGCCCGCATCGCCACCGGCCGCAACGCGATCATCGCCTTTGGCGGCGCCTTCCATGGCCGCACCCTCTTGGGCATGTCGCTGACCGGCAAGGTCGATCCCTACAAAAAAGGCTTCGGCGCGATGATGCCCGATGTCTACCACGTGCCCTTCCCGCAAGAGATCCACAACATCACCACCGAGGATGCGATGGCGGGCATCACCAAGCTGTTCAAAGCCGATCTCGACCCCACCCGCGTCGCCGCCATCATCCTTGAACCCGTGCAGGGCGAAGGCGGCTTCTACCCCGCCCCGAAAGACCTGCTCCGCGCCGTCCGCAAACTCTGTGACGACAACGGCATCGTGATGATCGCAGACGAAGTGCAAACCGGCTTCGCCCGCACCGGCACCATGTTCGCGATGGAGCAATCCGGGGTGGCCGCCGACATCACCACCATGGCCAAGGGTCTGGCGGGCGGCCTGCCACTGGCGGCGCTGACCGGCAAAGCCAGCCTGATGGACGCCGCTCATCCCGGCGGTCTGGGCGGCACCTATGGTGGCAACCCGATCGGCATCGCCGCCGCCAACGCCGTGCTGGACGTGATCGAAGAAGAACAACTCTGCGCCCGCGCCAATGAACTCGGGGGTCGTTTGAAACAGCGCCTGGAAGCCATCCGCTCTGTCACCCCCGAGATCGTGGACATCCGCGGCCCCGGCTTCATGGTCGCTGTTGAGTTCGCCAACCCGGCGAACAAAGAACCCGACGCAGGCTTCACCACCCGCGTCCGCGTCGAGGCGCAAAAACGCGGCCTGATCCTGCTGACCTGCGGCGTCTACGGCAACGTGGTGCGGTTCTTGGCACCCATCACCATCCCCGATGCCCATTTCGCCGAAGCGATGGATATTCTGGAAGCGGCTGTGGCGGCGGCGCGGCAGGGGTAAGAGGGCAACCGACCCAAGCTAAATTCAAGCCGGAATGCGAAAGCGTTCCGGCTTATTGTGTTGTTCAAGTCGAGATTATCTTTCAATGTATCTTGGCAATACCTGTACCATTTGCGCGCTATGTTTCGAGGCTTCCCACTACTCATTCGTTCGGCAAAAATTTGAAATATCTGGTCCTCATCATCGGTGTCATTGCTGCTTTTGGCCTGTTTGGGTTCCTCGCTTTTCGTGTGTTGATCGGAGGCAACCCTACAAGCTGGCACCAGCGCTTGACGGTGATCGTCGACACTCCCAATGGCAAAGTTAGTGGCGCATCAGTGGTCGAAATCACCAAGACAAATACCAGCGGCATTTTGGTTCCACCAGAGGCCCGTGGCATGCATGGAACAGTTCGTGGCGAGGCGGTAGCAATCGAAGTTTTACCGGGGCGGTGGCTGTTTGCGTTACTGTCCGGCGATGACAATAGTAAAGGAGATGCTGGACAACTGGTCTACAGCGCCTTTCAACTAGGCAAGGATCGCAAGTCCGGCATCCCTACAGCCGAGTCAAACATGGCCGACTTGCGCACCCGACCTCTGGATACGCCCGTGCCCATTCCGACGAAAGCTTATCCACTACTCGTCACATTTGACAATATTTCAAAGCCCGAAACCGTACGTGAGGTTGATCCAACGAACCTCGCTGCAACGTTTGGGCCGGGGATGAGCTTGTCGGGAATGACACTGGAAATCACCGAAGAAACCGTGAGTGCAAACAAGGTCGAAGGCGTGCTGACTTGGCTGTGCGACTACAAGTCTCGGCATATTCGCCTCAGAGGTAAGACGGGTGCAGTTTTTGACAATGAGCTTTCAAATAACCTTGGGCCGGGGAATTTTTCCGTCGGGGGGTAATCCTCCCCGAAAGTAAGGGGCTGCATAAGTAGAATTTTCTCGGCAAGA
>CAYLYV010000123.1:0-14276 GCA_964387655.1 uncultured Cypionkella sp.
GGATTCCCGTGGCCGCCGTATCAACGGGCTTCCCCGCAGGCCTTGCCCCGCATGACGTGAAACTGCGCGAAATCGCAGCCTCGGTCGCCGATGGTGCGGCTGAAATCGACATCGTGATCACCCGCGAACATGTGCTGACTGGCAACTGGCACGCCCTCTATGATGAGATGCGCGATTTCCGCGCCGCTTGCGGCACTGCCCATGTCAAAGCCATCTTGGCAACAGGTGATCTGAAAACCCTGCGCAACGTCGCGCAAGCCAGCCTAGTCTGCATGATGGCGGGCGCGGACTTCATCAAAACCTCGACCGGGAAAGAGGCCGCCAACGCCACCCCCGCCGTGACACTGACGATGATCCGCACCATCCGCGCCTATCATGATCGCACCGGCTTTCGGGTCGGCTACAAACCCGCAGGCGGCATTGCCACCACCAAAGACGTGTTGATGCAGCAGTTCTTAATGAAGGAAGAACTGGGCCGCCCATGGCTGGAACCCGATCTGTTCCGCATCGGCGCGTCGAGCCTTTTGGCCGATATCGAACGCCAACTCGAAACCCATGTCACCGGCGGCTATTCCGCCTTCAACAGACACCCGATCGGATAACCGATGAACATCGCAAAGTATTTCGACGATATGTCCTATGGTCTTTCGCCAGAATCCGACGCCGAGGCCGGCGCGTGGCTCGCCCGCCACAACCACAGCTTTGGGCATTTCATCGCGGGCAGCTTCACCACGCCCGAACACAGCTTTCAAACCTTTGAACCCGCCACGGGCAAGCCATTGGCACATCTGGCGCGCGGCACTGTTGCCGATGTCGATGCCGCCGTCACCGCCGCCCGCAAAGCCCAAACCCCTTGGGCGAAACTCTCCGGTCATGCCCGCGCCCGCCACCTTTACGCGCTCGCCCGGATGATCCAGCGCCACGCCCGCCTGATCGCGGTCATTGAGGCCATCGACAACGGCAAACCCATCCGCGAGACGCGCGACATTGACGTGCCCCTCGCCGCCCGCCATTTCACCCACCATGCCGGTTGGGCGCAGTTGCAAGCCAGTGCCTTCCCCGATCACACCCCGCTGGGCGTGGTCGGCCAGATCATCCCATGGAATTTCCCCTTCCTGATGCTGGCCTGGAAACTCGCCCCCGCCTTGGCTTTGGGCAATACCGTGGTGCTGAAACCCGCCGAATATACCTCGCTGACCGCGCTGCTGTTTGCTGAACTCGCGCAAGCCGCTGGCCTTCCCGCAGGTGTGATCAACATCGTCACGGGGGAGGGCGACACCGGCGCTTTGATCGTCGATCACCCCGGCATCGACAAGATCGCCTTCACCGGATCGACCGAAGTCGGCCGCCTGATCCGTCAGCGCATCGCGGGCAGCGGCAAATCCCTCACCCTGGAACTCGGCGGCAAGTCCCCGTTCATCGTGTTCGACGATGCCGACCTTGACGGCGCGGTTGAAGGCGTCGTCGATGCAATCTGGTTCAACCAGGGCCAGGTCTGCTGCGCAGGCTCCCGCCTTCTGTTACAAGAGGGCATCGCCGAAGATTTCATCCGCCGCCTGAAACGCCGGATGGAGACTTTGCGCGTAGGCTCTCCCTTGGATAAATCCGTCGACATGGGCGCCATCGTCGCCCCGGTGCAAGCCGACCGCATCCGCGCTCTGGTCGCGCAGGGTGTGGCCGAAGGCGCGACACTGTATCAGGCAGCGATGGACCTGCCCGCCAACGGCTGCTTCTACCCGCCCACCCTGCTGACCGGCGTGCAACCCGCGCATGTCGTGGCCCAAGAAGAAATCTTCGGCCCGGTCGCCGTCACCATGACCTTCCGCACCCCGGATGAGGCCATTCAACTCGCCAACCACTCCCGCTATGGCCTGTCGGCGAGCATCTGGAGTGAATCCATCAGCCTCGCCCTGCAAGTCGCGGCGAAGGTCGAGGCGGGCGTGGTCTGGGTCAATGCCACCAACCTGTTCGATGCCGCCGTCGGCTTTGGCGGCCGCAAGGACTCCGGCTTTGGCCGCGAGGGTGGCCGCGAAGGCGCTTATGAATACCTGAAACCCAAAGCCATGGCAGGCCGCAAACTCCGCCCCGCGTTGCCGCCCATAACCGCCCGCGCGACCTCCACAACCGAGTTCACCGCCCCGACCATCGACCGCACCGCCAAGTTGTTCATCGCCGGTAAACAGGCCCGCCCCGATGGCAACTATTCCCGCCCGGTGCTGACCCCGAAAGGCGCGCTGATCGCCGAAGTCGGCGAGGGCAACCGCAAAGATATCCGCAACGCCGTCGCCGCCGCCCGCAAAGCCGGGGCTTGGGCCAGTTCTACCGCCCACAATCGCGCGCAAGTGCTGTATTACATCGCCGAAAACCTCTCAGCCCGCGCCACCGAATTCGCCGCCCGGATCAGCGCTATGACGGGCCAAAGCACGGCGAAAGCCGATGCCGAAGTTGCAGCCTCCATCGACCGTCTGTTCAGCTATGCGGCCTGGGCCGACAAATACGAAGGCAGCGTCCACGCCCCGCCCCTGCGCGGTGTGGCGCTGGCGATGAATGAACCCGTGGGTGTGGTCGGCGTGATCTGCCCGCCCGAAGCCCCGCTACTGGGCCTGATCAGCCTGACCGCCCCGCTGATCGCCATGGGCAACCGCGTCATCGCCGTGCCAAGCGCGCCGCATCCGCTGTCGGCCACCGACTTCTATTCCGTGCTGGAAACCTCAGACCTGCCCGATGGCGTGTTGAACATCGTCACCGGCGACCCGCAACCCTTGGCCGAAGCCCTCGCCAGCCATGCCGATGTCGATGCGCTCTGGGCTTTCGGCACCGAAGCGCTATCGGAATCCGTCGAACGCCTGTCAGCCAGCAACCTCAAACGCACGTTTGTCGATCACGGGCGGCTGACCGACTGGCACCACCCCAGCGCCGAGGGCGCAGACTGGCTGCGCCACGCGACCGAGGTGAAGAACATCTGGATCCCCTACGGCGTGTAGGGACTCCAGCCGATCAAGCCAAATAGCGCGCAACAACCCCGCCCTGTTGGCTCCAAGCTGCATACCAAGCCGTGAACAGCTTGAATTGGGCTTCGGCATAGCCGCGCTGGCTGGCACTCAGCGCATCGGACTCGTTGAAATGCAGCGCGTATTCGGCCTCACCCTGCAACTCCAGCAGGTATTTGAAATACAACACCAAATCCGGGCCCTCATCGAACGACGACAACACCGCAAATGCCGCTTCCAGCTCCAAAGCCTTCGCCCGCGCCTCGACATCCCCCGCAGCCGCCGCCCGCGACAGGTTGCACAAAGTCAAAACCGGGCGCGGCAGCACGCAGCCGATGCCCGTAATCGCCCCCGAAGCCCCGCAGTTCACAAAGCCGTTCACCACCCCGGTATCCACGCCCACCATCAGCGTCACGCCATCGCCCGCCGAGGTGATAAACTCCCCGGCATAACGCATCTCGGCCGGGCCACCGAATTCCTTGAACCCCACCAGATTGGGATGCTCGGCCCGCAGCGCGGTGAACAGATCGGCGCGGGTGACAAAGCCGTAATACGGGCTGTTGTAGATCACCGCGGGCAGATCGGGGGCAGCGGACAGGATCGCCTTGAAATGCGCCTTTTGCGCCGCCGCCGAAGGCCCACGCGACAGCACGCGGGGAATAACCATCAACCCATGCGCGCCGACTTCCGCCGCATGACGCGCCAGCGCCACCGCCGAAGCCGTATTGATCGCGCCAGTGCCGACCACCACCTTGATCCCCGCCGCCACCAGCCGCGCCACACCTTCCATCCGCTCGGCATCGGTCAGCAGCGGCCAATCCCCCATTGAGCCGCAATAGACCACCGCCGACATCCCCGCCGCGACCAACTCCTGCGCTTTGCGAACCAAAGCGTCGAAATCCGGGCGACGATCCGCCGTGCAAGGCGTCATCAACGCCGGAATCACCCCTGAAAAGATCGCGGACTGCATGTGGCTGCTCCCTGTGAACTGCGGTTGGATCGCGACGCCATGCGGCAACTGCCGGAGGAATCACTTCTCCATTCAATATACATATTGTATTTTTCTTGTCGACAAGAAATTCCAGGTGCCGCTACAGCGCAATCTCCTGCCGCTGATCCCGCGCCATCAACCGCTGGATCTGCCCGACGATCTGATCCGCATGGGCCTTGGCCAGCAGGTCGGCACGGCCCACATCCCGCGCCGAAATCGCATCAATTATATCCTCATGCTCGGTAATCACCGAAGCCGGGGGGCGGTCGTCAAACGATTGATAATACAACCGCAAAATCCGCCGCCCCTCGTCCAGCAACCGCAGGAACAGCGCCAGATAATAAGGGTTCCGCCCGGCCTCGGCGATGGCGGCGTGGAAATCGCGGTTGGTGCTGATCATCGCCAAAGCATCATGCGCCTGAAACGCCGCCACATACTCCGCCTGATGCGCCCGGATCACCTCCAGATCACCCGCCCGCCAGTTCTGGGCTGCCAACCGGGTTGTCACCCGATACATCAGCGTGATCGCATCGAAAAACGTGTGCAGGTTCACAAAGTCGATCTGCGCCACCATGGTCGAGCGGTTCGGCAGCGTGTCGACCAACCCCTCCATCGCCAACCGCGCCAAAGCCTCGCGGATCGGCGTGCGCGAGATCGCAAAGCGTTCCGCCAGTTGCACCTCGTCAATCGGGCTGCCGGGCGGCATCACCAGATCAAGGATATCGTCGCGCAAAAGATCATAGACCATCTTGACGCCCGATCCGCGCTTGCGTTCCGGCGGCGGGGCAGGGGAGTTGTCCATCGCACATTCCTTCTGTGACCCACACAGTTACGGCCACATCCCCCGCCGATCAACCGCCTCAGGCGGCAAAATCGGCGCGAATATCCTCCAACCGCCGCTTCTGCACCCCACTGGCATCGAAGTTTTCCGGCGCAAGCCATGCCTCATAAGCGGGCTTCAACTTGACCCAATCCTTGTCGATCATCGCAAACCAAACGGTATCGCGGTTCAACCCCTTGATCACGAAATGCTGCCGGAACAGCCCCTCATACTGAAAGCCAAACCGCAGCGCCGCTGTCTTGGACGGCAGGTTGTCATTGTTGCACTTCCACTCAAACCGCCGATAGCCCAAAGTATCAAACGCATACTGCGCGAACAGAAACAAAGCCTCGGTCGCCGCCGCCTTGCGCGCGATCAGCGGCCCCCAATAGATATTGCCGATCTCGACCACGCCGTTGGCCGCGTCAATCCGCATCAAGGTCTGCCGCCCGGCGACCTTGCCCGTCGCCTTGTCGATGATGGCGAAATAGATCGGATCGGTGCTGGCGGAAACCCTTTCGACCCATGCCCGAAAGCTGGTCAGATCTTCCGGCGGGGTTTCGGGCAGCCAAGTGAATTTCGCATCGGCATCCACGGTGGCCGAGGCGTCAAAAAGCTGATCAGCGTGCCGCGCCTCCAGCTTTTCCAGCCGTACATAACGGCCCTCCAATGGCACTGCTTCCGGGCGCGGACGCGGCGTCCAATGCTGCATATTCTCGGCCATCATCACACGTCCTCTGCAAGGTAAGCGCAAATGCTAAAGCGGAACCACCCAGATAGACAGGGCCAGTGTCGACATCCTGATCAGGCCAGAATGGCAAGCCTCCGCCATCTTCACGGCTTCGGGATTGGCCTTTTCCATCCATCGCTCTAGGGTTCGCCCACCATGAGGAAGCTCGCGATGAAACCGCTGATTTTGGCCGCAACGCTGCTGTGCGGGGCGCAAACCGCCCAAGCCCATCCGCATGTCTTCATCGACACCGGGCTGGAGCTGATCTTCGACACCCAACACCGCGCCACGGGCCTGCGCATCACCTGGAGCTACGATGATTTGACCTCGTTGCAGATCATCACCGACAAGGGCCTTGATCCCGATTTCGACGGCAATCTGACGCCCGAGGAAACCGCGCAACTGAACGGCTTTGATATGCACTGGGATGCAGGCTATCCCGGCGACACCTATGCCTCCATCACAGGCCAACCGCTGCCGCTTTCCGGCCCCTCGGATTGGACCGTCGCCTATAAAGACGCCAAAATCCTCTCAACCCACTACCGCAGCTTTGCCCAACCCGTTGAAACGACCCAACCGCTGCTGATCCAAGTCTACGATCCCACCCTCTACGTCGCCTACGACCTGAAACTCGGCACCACCCTGACCAACGCCGCAGACTGCACCGCCCGCACCCTGCTGCCCGATCTGGACGCCGCCCGCGCCAAACTCGATGCCGCCATCGCCGCCCTGCCACAAGATGCCGAAGCCGCCTATCCCGAACTCGGGGCCGATTTCGCCGAAGCTATGGAGGTCACATGCCCCCCACCGTCCTGATCCGCCCGATCTTCAGCCCCAAATTGAAACGAAGCCTGCTCAGCCTCGGCGCACTCCTCGCGCTGATCCTGCTGGGCCTCTGGCTGACAGGCGGCCTCTTGCTGCTGGAACGCTGGGTCATCGAAGCCCAACGCGCCATCCAAGATCAACTCGCTGCCGGAGTGCGCGCGATCAAGCAGGGCAGGCCGGGCGCGCTTTTCGCCCTGTTGGCGGTCTGCTTCAGCTACGGCGTGCTGCACGCCGCAGGGCCGGGCCATGGCAAAGTGCTGATCGGCGGCTACGGCATGGGCCGCCGCGTGGCATTCTGGTCGCTGGCCAGCATTTCCCTCGCCGCCAGTCTGGCGCAAAGCTTGGTCGCGGTGGCTTTGGTCTATGCCGGGGTGGCCCTGCTCGGCTGGACCCGCGACGCCGCCCAAAATGTCGCGCAAGACGTGATGGCCCCGATCGGCACATTGGCCATCGCAGCAGTGGGCCTTTGGCTGGCAGCGCGCGGCCTGCGCAAAGTCTGGCAGCAGGCGGTTGCGCCACAGGCACAGGACCACAGCCATGACCATCACGACGCCAACTGCGGTTGCGGCCATTCCCATGGCCCCAGCTTTGCCGAAGTCGAACGCGCCACCAGCTGGAAAGACCGCGCCGCTTTGATCATCGGCGTGGCACTGCGCCCCTGCTCGGGGGCGTTGTTCCTGCTGATCCTGACATGGCAACTCGGCATCGCGCTGGCGGGCATCGCGGGCGCTTTCGCGATGGGCCTGGGCACTGCGGTAATCACCGTCGCCGTCGCAGGCATGGCTGTCTGGGCGCGCGAGGGCGCTTTGGCCAACCTCCCCTTCCACCGCGTGGCGCAAATCTTGCCTTGGGTCGAGGTATTGGCGGGCTGCCTGATCACCCTCATCGCGCTGACTCTGCTGACGCAGACGCTGTAACGTCTCCCACCACTGTCATACCGATTCTGCCGGGACACGACGCACCAAAGCGACCGCCAAAATGCATCGCAAAATCGTCCCAAACATGCGCCTTGTGCAGTTGCAGCACGATTTGCGCAGGTTCTCGCGCATCTCACCACCCTGTGATGCCCGCTCACACATCTGGAATTGACCTTTTGTGCATCCTCCCCCATCTGAACCCGTGATTGGGTCTAGGCATCGCGTCCGGGTTCCTTTGCGATTGTGGCATGGCAGGGTTGCTCTGGTTGCATAGCATGACATCTGGCGCGACTTCCGATAACCTGCGAATTACGTTAAGTTTTCCCCGAATCGGGGAGCAGGAGTGAATATGCCGGGTCAGCCGGGTTTGTCCGCGATCGTCCACCGCCGCTCTGTCCTGGCTTTGCTGGGGACGGCGGCATTGCTGCAATGCAGCACAAGCCTGTCCAACGCTGCTTGGGCCGACACCGCAGCTCCCGCTGCGGCGACCCCGGAAGTGGTGAATGCAGAGCCGTTCAGCTTTGACATTCTCACCGCTGCAATGCAGCAACGGGCGACCACGCCACATCAAGCCCCTGCCAAAGTTGAAGGCTTCTTCACCACCTTCAACTATGACGACTACCAAGCCGTGCAGTTCAACCCGGAGCGTGGCCGCTGGGCTGGCCCCAAAGCGGGCTTCAACGTGCAGGCCTTCCATTTGGGCTGGCTGTTCGCCGAACCCGTGCTGATGTTTGAGACCAAAGACGGCATGGCTCGTCCGATGATGTTCTCGACCGACGATTTCCGCTATTACGACCGCGTCGCGGCCCGCGTGCCGAAACATGAACCACTGCCGGGCGTCGCGGGTTTCCGCCTGAATGCGCCCCTGAACCGCGCCGATCTGTTCGACGAAGTTGTCGCCTTCCTCGGGGCCAGCTATTTCCGCGCTTTGGGCCGCGACAACGCCTATGGTCTGTCGGCCCGTGGTCTGGCGATCAACACGGGCCTCGGCAAACCCGAAGAATTCCCGCGCTTCTCGAAATTCTGGCTGGAAACCCCGGCCCCCTTCGCCCGCGAAGTGGCTGTCTATGCCGCCTTGGAAAGCGAAAGCTGCACCGGGGCCTACCGCTTCGTGATCCGTCCGGGGGCCGAAACCGAAATCGACGTGACCGCCCGGCTGTTCTTCCGCAATGTGGTCGATCAGATCGGCATCGCGCCCTTGACCTCGATGTTCCTGTTCTCGGAAAAAAACCGCGCCGCCTTCGATGATTACCGTCCCAACGTCCACGACAGTGACGGTTTGGCGATCTATCGCGGCGATGGCGATCACATCTGGCGTCCGTTGAACAACCCACCGCGCCTGTCGGAGTCGTATTTCGCCGAAACCAGCCCGCGCGCTTTCGGCCTGATGCAACGCGACCGCAACTTTGAAAGCTACCAAGACGCCGGCGCGCATTACGAACGCCGCCCGTCCTTGCTGGTCGAGCCTTTGGGCGATTGGGGCAAGGGCGCCGTGCGTCTGGTCGAAATCCCCAGCGCGCTTGAGGTCAACGACAACATCGTCACCTTCTGGGTGCCCGAGGCCAAGCCCGTCCCCGGCACGATGATGGAATTCAGCTACCGCCTGCGCTGGGGCGCTTTGGCCGCCGACGTCAACGCCGACATCGCCTTTGTGAAAGAAACCCGCGCCGGAATTGGCGGCGTCTCTGGCGTCGACAACACCGATGGCACCCGCAAATTCGTGGTGGATTTTGAAGGCGGCCTGCTCGCCTCGCTGCCGCCAGAGGCCGAAGTCAAGGCGATGGTGACTATTTCTGGCGGAGAAATTGTGCATCAAGCCCTGTCAGAGATTCCCGGCACCGATTTCTGGCGTCTGGTGCTGGATATCTCCGCCGAGCCGGGCAGCACGGTGGAACTGGGTGCCCATATCACGGGTTATGGTCGTAAGTTGTCGGAAAACTGGCTTTATCAATGGGTGAGTGCATGAACATGAACATTCAAACCGTGGCTAAGCCTGTCGCAGCAGCTGATCGCTTTGCCCCCCCGCGCGCCGCCCTTGCCATGCCAAAGCAAGTGCTGACCGCCCCGCCGGGCAGCGTCATGCGGGCCGTGCGCAGCTTGCTTTGGGCCGTAGCCCCGGGCCTGCGCCGCCTCGGCTGATCCGATGGCCCAAAACACCCCCACCCGTGACCGCACCATCAGCGCCCGCGCTTTGGCCATCGCCGCCAGCGTTCTGGCGGCTGCGGCGGCTGGCATGGTGTTTCAGATCTACGGCGCCGCCGATGGCGTGGGCTTTCTGGACGTGCTGCGCAGCACCCTGATCTTCTTCTCGACATGGTGGCTGGCCTGGGGTGCGGCCACCGCCCTCCTTGGCCTGACCTCGCGCCAACGCCCCGCCGTCGCCCGCATCACCGGCACCATCAAGGGCCGCACCGTGGTCATCGTCCCGGTCTACAACGAAGACCCCCGCATCACCTTCGCCCGCATCGCCGCGATGGATGCTTCGGTCCGCGCCACCCAAACCACCGCCCAAATCGATTTCGCCGTGTTGTCGGACACCCGCGACGAAAAAATCGCCCTGCAAGAACAACACTGGTTCGCCCGCCTGCTCGCCCGCCAACATGGCGAGGGCCGGATGTTTTACCGCCGCCGCGAAAAGAACACCGGGCGCAAAGCCGGTAATATTGAAGAATTCATCGCCTCCTCGGGGGCGGCATGGGATTACGCGGTGATCCTCGATGCCGACAGCCTGATGGAAGGCGACACCATCCTCGAGATGATCCGCCGGATTGAGGCCGCCCCGAAACTCGCCCTGCTGCAAACCCTGCCGCGCGTTGTCGGCGGCACCACCCGCTTTGGCCGTGCGATGCAATTCGCTGCAGGCTTCCATTCGCCGATCTTCGCACGCGGCCTTGCCGCCACCCAAGGCCGCACCGGCCCGTTCTGGGGCCACAATGCCATCGTCCGCATCCGCGCTTGGGCCGAAAGCTGCGGCCTGCCGGAACTCCCCGGCCCCGCGCCCTTCGGCGGCCATATCATGAGCCACGATTACGTCGAAGCCGCCCTTCTGGCCCGCGCAGGCTGGCTGGTGCGGCTGGATGACGATCTGGAAGGCTCTTACGAAGAAGGCCCCGAGAATATCATCGACCACGCCAAACGGGATCGCCGTTGGTGCCAAGGCAACCTGCAACATGCCAAACTGGTCGCAGCCCCCGGTCTGAAACCGTGGAGCCGCTTTGTCTTCGTGCAAGGCATCTTCGCCTATATCGCCCCGTTGATCTGGCTCGCCTTCATCGCAGCCTCCATTGCCGCCGTCTACTGGGTCGAAATCCCCGATTACTTCCCCGAAGCCAACTGGCCGTTCCCCACCTTCCCCAACGACCAAACCCCCAAAGCCATCGGCCTCGCCGTCGGCGTGTTCGGCCTTCTGGTGATGCCGAAACTGCTGGTCGCGCTCGACGCGATCTTCACCGGACGCGCGCGCGGCTTTGGCGGCATCGGCGGATCCTTGCGCGCGGTTTTCACCGAACTGGCGCTTTCCTCCCTCATCGCGCCGATTCTGATGGCGTTTCAAAGCCGTTCGGTCTTACAGGTGCTTCTGGGACGCGACGGTGGCTGGCCACCGAACAACCGGGGGGACGGTGGATTGGACATTTCCGAGGCTTGGGCCGCTGGCCGCTGGATTTCTTGGCTGGGTCTGGCCTGCCTTGTCGCCACGCATTTTCTGGCCCCGGTGCTGACGCTCTGGCTGTTGCCGGTGGTGCTGCCGATGGTCGCCGCCCCGCTGCTGATCTGGTGGACCTCGCGCCCCGTCGGAAACCACGCCTTCCCGGTGCCGGAAGACACCACCACCCCGCCGATCCTGACCCGTCATGCTGCCGTGCTGGCCGCTTGGTCGATCACCACCCCGATCGCCAATGCCAAGCTGATGGCGGAGGCGAAACTTGGCTGAACCCGCGCGCGTCCGGGATTACCGGATAGATCTGCTGCGCGGCATCGCGTTGGTGATGATCTATATCAACCACATCCCCGGCACGATCTGGGAGCATTTCACCTCGCGCAATTTCGGCTTTTCCGATGGCGCCGAAGGTTTCGTGCTGATGTCGGGCATGGCCACTGGCCTCGCCTATGGCGCAGTGTTCCTGCGCGGCGCAAGTTGGCCCGAGGCGTTGCGGCCATGGAAGCGCGCCTTCACCCTCTGGTGGGTGCATGTGCTGGTGGTGGCCTGCATTCTGGCGCTGTTCACCCTGACCCAACACGATCCCGAAGTGGCGAAAATGGCGGTCAAGCGCAACATTGCCCCGGCCTTGGAGAATATGGACGGCTTTGCCCTGCCGCTCTCCACCCTCGGCCACCAGTTCGCCTATGCCGACATCCTGCCGCTTTATGTCGTGCTGATGCTCTGGGCTCCGGCGCTGCTCGCACTGGCGGTGCGCTGGCCCAAAGCCCTGATGGCTGGCTCTTTGCTGGTCTGGTTTCTGGCGGGTCTGGCCCGCTTCACCATGCCGACTTGGCCGCTCTCAAACGGCTGGTTCTTCAACCCGTTCTCGTGGCAAGTGCTGTTCGTCGCCGGGATGCTGACCGGAATCGGCATCCGGCAACACCGCCGCTGGCTGCCGATCCGCAAGGGGCCAGTGGTGCTGGCCTGGGCCTTCCTGATCCTCGCCGCGCTCTGGGTGCAAATCGGCTGGGTGGCAAACTGGGGCGGTCATACCCTATGGCTGCTGCACGAATATGCCTATTTCCCGGCGGTGTTCACCTCCTTCGAGAAAAGCTTCATCTTCCTGCCCCGCCTGTTGCACATTCTGGCCCTCGCCTACGCCCTTAGCGCTTTGCCCGCGCTAAAAACTCTGGCCAACAGCCCGAAGGTGTCCGGCCTGATCCTGCTCGGTCAACATTCCCTGCCGGTCTTCGCCACCAGCACCGTGCTGGCCTATATCGCCCAAGTCACCAAGGCGATGAACCCACCCTCGTTCCTGCTCGACACCGCCCTGATCGTCGGCGGCTTGGTGATCCTCTACGGCGTGGCATGGCTGCGCGATGGCCAAAAACGCCAGCAGCAAATCCGGGCCGCAGACACGCTCTAAAAGGATTTGCTCTTTTTAATATACTCCCGCCGGAGGCACCTGCGGCCAACAAAAATGCCTCCGGCGGGGATATTTAGGCACAGAGGATGATCTGGGGCGTGTCAGGTTTTGAGAGACGCAACCGCATCGAAAAACGCGTTCGCGTGTAAACGAGAGGCAGCGATTTTCGGTTCAATCTAAACCTGACGCGATCCAAACTGCGCGCGTCCCGCTTCTTCCGCCCCCGTCATAGCCGCGCCAAAACCATCGCGCGTATAGGCGCAGTTGTTAACAAACTCTGAATCTCTACCCTTTAACCCATTGATTTCAAATACCCCCCAAAAGCGCCACGCGTGGACACGCCCAGCTCTATCCGCCGCACTTGAATTAATCCCCCCAAGCGACAATACTCTTGATTGTCCAACCTCCCCTGCCGGAGTGTCCCCAATGATCCCGCGCGGCACCGAAAACCACCTGACCACCATCGAGACCGCCCTCGCCCGCGGCGAGGCTGCCCGTTCCCCCGTGGTCGCCTCGTGGAGCCGGTCCGCCCGCCTGCACGGCCTTGACCCGACCAAGCCCAGCCAGCCCGACCGGATGACCGCGCAAGAACTCGCCGCCGCCCGCGACCGCACCGCCCCCCTGATCCGCGCCGCTTCGCCCAACCTTGACCGGCTGTTTCAGGCGGTGGGGGCCGTCGGCTGCTGCGTCCTCCTCGCCGACCTCGACGGCGTCCCTTTGGAGCGCCGTGGCGCTGCCGTCGATGATCCGGTATTCTCCGACTGGGGCCTCTGGCCCGGCACCCGCTGGTCCGAAGCCCAGCAAGGCACCAACGGCATCGGCACCTGTCTGGTCGAGGAACGCGTGGTGACCATCCACCGCGACCAACATTTCCTCGCCCGCAACACCATCCTGTCCTGCATGAGCGCGCCGATCTATGGCCCGCAAGGCAAGCTCGCCGGGGTGCTGGATGTCTCCTCGGCCCGCAACGATCTGACCGAAGGCTTCATGACCCTGATCAGCCAAGCCGTCACCGAAACCGCGCAGAAGATCGAAGCCCAAGCCTTCCGCGACGCCTTCCCCACCGCCCGCATGGTGCTGGTGCCGGGAGATCGCGTCTCTGGTGGCCTGCTCGCCGTCGATCACGACGATCTGGTCATCGGTGCCACCCGCGCCGCCCGCCACCACCTTGGCCTGACGGGCGACCTTGCCCGCCAACCCCGCCCCGCCGCCGATGTGCTGGGCCATTTTGAGCACGAAACGCTGGAAGACGGCGAGCGTGCCGTGCTGATGCGCGCCCTCGCCCGCGCGGGCGGCAACGTCTCCGCCGCCGCCCGCGACCTTGGCATCAGCCGCGCCACCTTCCACCGCAAGCTCGGCCCGCGTTTGATCTAAGGCAGGCTGATTTTGGGTCTCCTGCCGTAAGTTTCCCCCTGACCTGTCGCACCCGTGAGACAACTTCCGCCGACATCCCCTTCCCCCCTGCTGACAGACGCCCCACTTAAGCGCAGCCTGTTCTCAGTGCCGCGAGGAGGCGGCCGCACAGTCTGGGAGGACTAACTATGAATATGGTGGAGCATTTCCGCACCTCTAAATCGCCATTCAAGGCGACCTATGGCAACTTTATCGGTGGCAAATGGGTGCCTGCACAATCGGGGAAAACCTTTGACAACACCTCGCCGATCACCGGCGAAGTCATCTGCAAAATCGCGCGATCCGAAGCGGCGGATATCGAAGCAGCCCTCGACGCCGCCCATGCCGCGAAAACCGCATGGGGCAATTCCTCGGTCGCCACCCGCGCGGTGATCCTGAACAAGATCGCCGACATCATGGAGCAGAACCTGCCGCTGCTCGCCCTTGCCGAAACTTGGGACAACGGCAAGCCGATCCGTGAAACCACCCATGCCGATCTGCCCTTGGCCATCGACCACTTCCGCTATTTCGCCGGCGCGATCCGC
>CAYLYV010000124.1:0-14161 GCA_964387655.1 uncultured Cypionkella sp.
TCGCCCATTGGCACGTCCGACAGGATGATGATCACGATCAGCCAGGCGAACCAGGCAAAGCCGGTGGCGATCACCATCCAGACGAAGAACCATCCGGCGAGGATCGGGGTGACGACGACAAAGAGGGAGAGCCGCGACAGCAGCCCCAGGGCGGAGAATACATACTGCAAGATGATGAAGTCCGGTTGGAGGGGCAGGGGAGGCCAAGCTGCGCTTGGACCTTACGAGGGCTGGCTCTTTGAGGAAGCCAGATGCTGCGTCCGCTTCTGCAGAGACGCTGGCAGGGCAGACCCCGAAGCGGCGGAAGGCGGGGCAGGGGGATCATCTGACTTGGCGGGCTGCTTCGCATCCCAGCCCTCAAAAGCCTTGCGGTCCTGTTCGCGGGGCAGGTTGCGGATCAGGCGCTCGATCATTACGGCTGCGTTGGAATCCCGTTCGGCCAGATCGACCAGCGCGCCGCCGAGTATGATCTTGCGCCGTGTGTCCAACTTGCGCGCCTTCGTCGTTTCCCGGTTCTTCAGGGCGAGGAGCCTGGCCTTGGCCTGGGCGTAGCGCTTTTCGGCGCGGTCTAGTTCTGTCTCAGCCATTCGTACCTTCACACACACCGGAAATTCAAAACATCTTTGGGTTGAATGGAGCATTGACGAGGCAAGGTCAAGCGGTTACCCGTAGGCCGAATAGGTCAAGGGCGCACTTATGCAAACTCTCCACCGCCTGCGGCGCTTCCGAGATTTGCGTGCGGTCTCACCGGGGGCAAGGCCCCCCGCCGACGGCGTCCCCAGTCCGGCGCTTGTGGCACCGGATCAGGAAGAGCGTCCCGCCTTCCCGAACCCATCCCGGCCAACCTGCGCGGTTGGATTGCGTCCCGCTGTCCCTGCCGCCCTCATTGGAACTGGCCCCGAGAGCGGGGCGGTTCCGCGAGGCCGCCAGGGACAGCGGGCGATCCGGTTCCAACTGTCCCGAAAGCGGGACAGGCTTCCGGATCGGGTTTGCCGCGCAGCGCTTGTTTGGCAAACGGTTGCCCATCCCGGCGATGGCCCTGCGCGGCACCGGCTGCATGATCGCCCGCCTGTCGGCATGGCTGCATGTCTGCCTGTTTGCGCGGTGGCTTGCCTGCCTGGATGGTCCGCAGACCGCATGCCGGTTTGCATGTCTGCCCATTTGCCGGTCAGGCGGTCTGCCTGCCTTCGCCCGTCGCCGGTTCGGTGAAGCGCACGCATGGCGAGCTATCACCTCTCGGTCAAAACGGTCAAACGCAGCGCCGGGCGTTCCGCCACGGCGGCAGCGGCCTATCGGTCGGCCTCTGTCATCGAATGCGACCGGGAAGGGCGCATGCACGACTACACCGCCAAGCGCGGGGTCGAAGCCTGCTTCATTCTTGCCCCCGATGATGCCCCCGCATGGGCGCAGGATCGCGCCGCGCTGTGGAATGCCGCCGAGGCGCGCGAGACCCGCTCCAATTCGGTGACTGCCCGTGAATGGGAGCTGGCCTTGCCGTCCGAGATATCGGACGCGGCGCGGATCGAGATCACGCGGGCTTTCGCCGCGCAGCTCGTCGAGCGCTATGGCGTGGCGGCGGATGTGGCGATCCATGCCCCGCACCGCGAAGGCGATCAGCGCAACCATCACGCCCATATCCTGACCACCACCCGCGTCTTGTCCGCTGGGGGGCTGACCGACAAAACCCGCATTCTCGACGCCGCCAGCACCGGCGGGCCGGAGATCGAGGCCATGCGCGGGGTTTGGGCGGAGCTGCAAAACCATGCCCTGGAACTGGCGGGGCACGAGGAGCGCGTCGATCACCGGTCATTGGAGGTGCAGCGCGAAGAGGCGCTGTCCCTTGGTGACAACATGCGCGCCGAAGAGCTGGACCGCGAGCCGGAGCTGAAGCTTGGCCCCGCCGCCAATGCGATTGAGCGCCGCGAACAGTTTGCCGCCGAGGCCGAGGGGCGCGATTATGAACCGCTGACCCAGCGGGGGGCGCGGGTGCATGCGGTTCGGCAGGCCAAGGCGATGTTCGCGGAAATGCGCGAGCGGCTGGAATTGGCGCGCGATGCCTGGGCAGAGGCGCGCGAAGAGGGCCACGGCCATGTTAGCGCCGGGTTGGCGGCATTGCGCGCCGCCGCAGGGCGGCAGGCGAAAGATCTGGACCCGGACGAGATCAAGCAGCGCCTGGCGCGGATTGCGGGGCGTGATCTGGAGGCGGATGAACCTGCCCACGAGGCGGGGGCAAACGCGATCCGCGACCGGCTCAATCAGGCGCTTGGGCGCGGCACGCCCGAACCGCGCCAAAAGCAGCAGCATGAGCTGGACGAAGAGCGCAAGCGGCAGCGCCAGCTGGAGCTGGAAAGGCAGCGCGAGATCGACAGGAATCTGGGATGGGAGCTGTAGGCTAGAATGCCCGCTGCCAGTGAGGCAGCGGGCAGGGCTTTATCCCGCACAGCATGAGAGCATCGCCACGTCCTTGTCGAAGGTCTGAGCCGCGAGCTTTAGGCCTTCGACCGTGGTCAGATAAGGAAAAATCGTCTCGCCAAGTGCCTTGGTGGTCATCCCGAACTTCAGCGCCAGAGCCAGCGTCTGAACACTGTCGGAGCCTTCAGGCGCGGCGATCACACCACCCAGCAGGCGATCCGTCTTGGAATCTGCCACCAGCTTGATCAGCCCGCGCGTATCGCGGGCGGCCAGCGCGCGCGGCACGTTGTCGAGGCTCAGAACCGAGGTCTTTACCTCATGCCCCGCTGCAAGCGCTTCGGCCTCGCTCAGCCCCACGCCCGCCACCTGCGGATCGGTGAACACCACCCAGGGCATCGCGCTATTGTCATAGCGTTCCGTGCCGCCCATGGCATTTCTTGCCGCCAGCTTCGCGCCGTAGGCGGCCATGTAGACGAACTGGTCGCGGTTGGTCACGTCGCCCGCGGCATAGATGCTGGTGCGGGTGGTCTGCATGTCATCGCCCACCACGATTGCGCCGCGCTTGTCGGTCTCGATCCCCATTTCGGAAAGTCCCAGCCCTTCGGTATTGGGGCTGCGTCCGGTGGTCACCACCAGATGATCTGCTGTCAGTTCCAGCCGCTTGCCGCCTTCTTCGATGCACAGCACGGCGCGCGCGCCAACCGGGTGGCAGGCGTCATAGGTGACGCCGCAGTGCATCGTGATGCCCTCGCCCCGGAACACCTCGGTCAGGGCTTCCGACACTTCCGGCTCGGCCTGCGGCAAGAGCCGCGAGCGGCAGACCATGGTGACCTTGACCCCCATCCGCGCCATCATCTGCGCCAGCTCCGCACCTACATAGCCACCGCCAAGGAAGATCAGGCTTTCCGGCAGGGTTTCCAGCGCAAGAAGGGACGTGCTGTCTAGCGTGGGCACATCCTTGATTCCCGGAATGGGAGGCAGGGCGGGGCGGCCACCGGTGGCGATGATGACCTTAGGCGCGCGTATCAGGCGCGAGCCGACTTGGACGCCACCGGGGACAAGCCGGGCCGCCCCCTCGTCGATGTAGCTTATCTCCTCATAGCCGGGCAGAAGGTCGGCATATTTCTTCTGCCTGAGGCCGGAGACCAAAGCCTCCTTCCCGGCCATCAGTGCCGCCCAGTCATCGACCTGTGCCGCCCCGGACAGCCCCGGAAACCGTCGCGCGGCTCTCGCCCCGTGAATCGCTTCCGCCGCGCGGATCATCGCCTTGGACGGCACGCAACCCACGTTCACACAGGTGCCGCCGATCAGCCCATGGCCGATCAGCGCCACGCGCTTTCCCGCCTCAACTGCCGTGATCGCAGCGGAAAAACCCGCCGATCCGGCCCCGATCACCGCCAGGTCAAAATTACTCTGGTCCGGGCCGGGAATGGTGCAGCAATCGTTCATGGTTGTATTCCTTCAAGAGTTCCTGGTGTTCCGCTGGCGTCGCCAAACGGCGTAAATCGTCAGCCCAATGAAGAAGGCGAGCGCGGGCAAGAGCACGATATCGAGCCAGCCCAGCAGGGCCGACAGGCCAACAATGCCAAAGAGCACGGCCAGAACCGGCGTGAAGCAGCACAGCGCCGCGATGATGGTGCCGACAATGCCGGTGATCAGCAGGCGGCGTTCGGATGTATCGGTATTCATGGCCTGCGTTGCCTCTCGGGAGTGATGCCAGTTTCGCAGCAGTCTGCCCGCGCGCGCTGTCGGCGGCGCCAGATCAGCACCGCGACCGCTGAAACCAAGACTATGGCCAGACCGCCAAAGCCGCCAATCCATCCGCCGACCGTGCCTGCGATTGCAGCGAGGGCTACGCCGCCCCCACCGCAGCAAACAATCATCAACGGGGCGGCGATCAATGTCGCCAGCACCCCGCCCTGAATGTCGTCGCGCATTGGCCTCAGCCCTTCACATTGGCCGGATAGCCCGCCTGTGCCGAAGCTTCCGCAATCGTTGCCGCATCGGTCAGGGCCGGATCGAAGATCACCATCGCGCTGCGGCTGTCAAAGTCTACCTCGACCGATTGCACCCCTTCGACCCCGCTCATCGCGGCCTTGACCGTCACCGGGCAGAGTCCGCAGGTCATGTCCGGCACATCGAAAGTGACCTCGGTCAGTGTGGATGCGGTCGCCGGAGCCGATTGGGCGAAGACGAATGACGCTGTGGCGGGCAGGCCGAGCATCGCCGCGCCGAGAGCCAGAATTGCAAAACGTTTCATAAGGTTTCCTTTTGGTTTCAGTAAAGCAGAGGTGCCCACCAGTTGAGCGTCACGGACAGCAGGACCAGCACTGTTGCCGCCCAAAGCACCGTTTTGGTGAGGCGCGACGATTGCGGGCGGGCGCAGTACGACCCCTCCACGCATACGGGTTTTGTCCGAAAATAAACGTGCCAGAACCCCAGCCCGATAAAGACAATGGCGATGCCCGAGGTAAGCGGCTTGTAGGGTTCAAGGGCTGTCAGATTTCCGATCCATGCGCCGGATATTCCCAGCGTCACCAGCACCAGCGGCACGATGCAGCAGGCCGAGGCGAGAAACGCCCCCGCCAACCCGAGAGCGGCAAACAGGCCCTTATGATCGGCGCTTTGCTGCGCGGTTTCGGTATCGTGAATGTCACTCATCGCAGGGTTCCTTGTCATCCCATTGCAACCTGCCTACGGTCTGTAGCAACTACAGGTGCAAGGAAAATCATCATGGCTGTCGTTCACGAAAATGCGACCCGCAAAGACAAAGCCCTGCGCCGCGCCGATCTGGCCAGCGCTACCGGCTGCAATCTGGAGACGATCCGCTATTACGAGACGGCGGGCATCATGCCACCACCCGCCCGGACAGACGCAGGTCATCGGACCTATAACGCCACGGATGTGCAGCGCCTGCGCTTCGTTTTGCGCGCCCGCGAGCTGGGGTTTTCGCTGGATGACATTCGCGGGTTGCTTGGCCTTGGCGATGGCGCGCTGCGATCTTGCGCCGAGGTCAAGGAAAAGACCGAGACGCATCTGGCCGATGTAAGGGAGAAGATCGGTGACCTTCAAAGGATCGAAGCCGTCCTGTCCCGCACCGCAGCGCTTTGCAGTGGAGGAGATCGCCCCGAATGCCCCGTGCTGGATAGCCTTCGACATTAACGGTCGTTTCTGGCCCCCTGCCCTTCCCCGCCGGAAATCAGGCACTTAGTCTGGACACAACCCTATGACAAAACCTTTGCGGTTTTGGGAGGTTTTTGGCACAGTGCATCATGATCATCGGATACGCCCGCGTCAGCACAGAGGACCAGAACCTGGACGGTCAGCACGACGCGCTGAAGGCGGCGGGTGCAGAGAAGGTCTTTGCCGACAAAATCACCGGCACGGCCCGCAGCAGGCCTGAGCTGGACCGCTTGCTCGATCAGCTGCGCCAGGGCGACGTGATCACCGTCACCAAGTATGACCGCCTCGCCCGTTCCTTGCGTGACCTTCTCGACATCGTAGACACCATCCAGGCGCACGGCGCAGGCTTCCGGTCGTTGGCCGAGGACATCGACACCACCACGCCCGCCGGTCGGCTGGTGTTCCATGTGTTCGCATCCATCGCCCAGTTTGAGCGGGAGCGGATTTCGGAGCGGACCAAGGAGGGGCTGGAAGCGGCGCGTAAACGTGGCCGCGTCGGGGGAAGGCCCCCTGCCCTAACGACTGCCCAAAAGGCTGAGGTGCGCCGGATGCGCGATGAAGAACTGAGGCCCCTGCCTGAGATCGCGCAGCTCTTCCGCGTCAGCGTGAAAACCATCCGACGCACGTGATGACACCGTTCCACCTTGGCCGCCGTATCACTGTTCTGTGCTCATTCTGCCATACGGTGCGCACTTGTGTTAAGAACAAAGAAAGAACATTGTTGTAATTCGTGACGTTACAGAGCACGTTTCCTAAACGATTTCCGGGAAAGAAAACGATAGAAATGGCCGCGAAAACAAGGGTGAAAGCACCAGCCCATCCGGGCAGCTTCGTTTGTGCCGAGGTGATTCAGCCACTTGGTTTGTCCATCACGGACGCAGCGCAGGTTCTGGGCGTGACACGACCTGCATTGTCGAAGTTCCTGAACGGACGGGCGAGTCTTTCGCCGGAAATGGCGCTGCGGATCGAAAAGGCGTTTGGCATTTCCATGGACACGTTGATGCGGATGCAGAGCAGCTACGACATCGCCGAAGCGCGCAAGAAAGAAAGTAAAATCAATGTCCTACCCTTCCAAGGAAGACCGCATCTCATGCGGATGAAATCCGCATGAGTATCGCCCTCGTTTCCGAAAAGCCGCAGCGCAGGAGCAAAGCTCCTGACCTTGGACTTGCCCGGCAAGAGCTTGCCCGCGCTCGCGTTGTCGCCCGCGCATGGGCGGAGACTGTAGCGGAGGCACAGCGCACGGACCTAGCGGCGCTCTTTGCGCGCGAAGCTATCGAGTTCTTTGGCAGCCAAGTGGTCGCTGGACTTTATGTCAGTAAACCTTTTGCAGCCCCTACTGGTGAGCTGGACGACACGGCTCTGCACCTTGCGCGGTCAATGGGCCGCATGGCTGCCCAGCTCCCGATACTTGAGGGCTGCCACGCCCTTACAAGCCTCTACACGGCCCTGCTTCCAAGTCGGGAGCGGAGCGCCATGGGTGCATTCTATACGCCGCCTGCCCTGACCCAGAGGTTACTCGACCTTGCTGAGGAGGGAGGGCTCGACTGGACGACAGCCCGTGTGCTCGATCCCGCGAGTGGCGGGGGTGCGTTTCTTCTCGAAGCTGCGGTCCGGATGCGCGCCCATCTGAAAGACAGCGATCCCGCCTTCGTCCTCGCGCAGCTTGGCCACCGGCTTTCAGGTCTGGAGCTTGATCCCCATGCAGCCGGATTATCCCAGACAGCGTTGGAGATTATGCTCTCCGACCTCGCCAGGGCGAGTGGCCGCGAGGTTCCGGTGTTCGTCAAGACATGCGACACCCTAGAGGAGCCACCCAGGCCCATCTATGATCTGGTGGTCGGAAACCCCCCCTATGGGCGGGTGCAGCTGACACCAGCGCAGCGACAGCGCTACAGTCGCAGCCTCTTCGGCCATGCCAACCTTTATGGTGTCTTCACCGACGTGGCGCTTCGCTGGACCCGGCCAGGCGGCATTGTCGCCTACCTCACGCCGACGAGTGTGTTGGGGGGGCAATATTACACGGCGCTGCGTCGCCTGTTGGCCGAGGAAGCGCCTCCGGTCGCGATAGATTTCGTGCACGCGCGCAAGGGAGTGTTCGAGGATGTCCTGCAGGAAACCCTGCTCGCCCTCTATCGACGGGGTGGTGAGCGCGGCAGGTTTCAGGTCCATTATCTTAATGTCGAAAGCGAGCTACGGGTTCGGCTCACGAAGAACGGAACGGTCGGTCTTCCGAAGGATACGGGCGCACCGTGGATTGCCCCTCGCGATCCCCGTCACGTTCGTCTGATCGAGGCGGCAGAAGCTATGCCGACGCGCCTTGCGGATTGGGGGTATGAGGTTTCTACTGGTCCCCTCATCTGGAACCGCTTCAAGTCGCAGATGCGTGCCCGAGCAGGCCGAGGGCATTTTCCTCTCATTTGGGCCGAGGCCGTGACACCGGGCGGGAGCTTCATTTTCCGGGCCGATAAGAGAAACCACAGTCCATACTTCAAGACGGAGCCAGGGGATGACTGGCTTATCGTCAACAAGAGCTGCGTTCTGGTGCAGCGCACCACGGCCAAGGAGCAGCTGCGCCGCCTGATCGCAGCCGAGCTGCCCGCGACGTTCATCGAGACCCATGGGGGTGTCGTTGTCGAAAACCATCTGAACATGGTCCGGCCCATCGGCATGCCAAAGGTCTCGTCCGCTGCCGTCGCCGCCGTTCTGAACAGCGATACGGTCGATCAGATGTTCCGCTGCATCAGCGGCAGTGTCGCCGTTTCCGCTTTTGAGCTTGAGGCCATTCCGTTGCCCACGGCGGACGCCATGGCGCAGATCGAGCGCCTTGTTACGAGCGGAGCGAAACGAACTGCGATTGAGCAGGCCCTTCTTGGCCTCTACGGGGGCAAGGTATGAACTTGCCGCACGTTCTGTCCTGGCCTGAAATTCATGCCCGTCTGCCAGTAATCTTTCCGGATGGATCAGCCAATCGGGAACACAGCATTTGGGAGATCGCGGCGAAAACCATCTTCGTCATGGCCTATGTCGGGGCAGTCGAAGGCTTGAGCGTCTGGATAAGGCCCGATCAGGTCACGCGCATGACCGACGATCAGGCGGCAAAACCAGATGCCGAAGCGCGTGTCGCATGGGCAAAGGAATCGATGAAGCCCAGCAAGGCTGACGTGCCGGGTCGCTGGTATGCGGTCAACACGCGCGAATCTATCCGCGACGATACGATCCGCTATGCCCTGATCCAGAACGGTGCTGTCATCGAGAAGCCGGGCCTTTCCACCACCTCACCGGCGGGCCGCTATGCCTTGCAGGCGGAGTTTGCTGACCTACTGGCACCAGACCTCGATGAGGCGACATTCATCGCTAAGGCGTCTGCGTGGCGCGCAAAACATCTGAACGCTGGTGCATTGGCGCGCATCGCCATCGTGCGCAGGGGAGCAGCAGGTGGCGGCCAGTACGAGCTTGTCACCTTCCCCAACGGTGAGACTCGCCGCTTAACGACTGGACCGAGCGCCGATATTTCGAAAGCGGTTATTGAGGTGTTCGCGCCGAAGTTTCTTGAGAAGCCAGGTGTTATTTCGCTCAGCGAGAGTGGCAACAAGGTCGTTGCCCGTGATGACGAGCTCGCTAAGGCCATTGGCCTGGTAATTCCGGCTGACAAGAACCTTCCCGATATCGTCCTTGTAGATCTTGGCCCATCGCATCCCCTCCTTGTCTTTGTGGAAGTGGTGCACACAGACGGGCCTGTGAATGACACCCGAAGAACAGCGCTCCTGCTGATCGCTGAGGGTGCGGGCTTCCCTCCTCAGCACGTTGCATTCGTCACGGCATTTCTGGATCGTGCATCCCCGGCTTTCCGCAAGACGGTTAGCAGTCTCGCTTGGGGCAGCTACGCTTGGTTTGCCTCTGAGCCTGACTGCCTTGTCGTGTTCAGCGGCAGTCCGCTACAGATCAAAGGCAGCTAAGGCTGCGACTTGCGCGCGCGGCACAAGTATCTATATCTTTAAAGTTAACATTATAGATATCTGCAACGTTAACATTGACATTAAAGATGACTTGGGCCAGAGTCGCCCTATGTTTGTAATCACCTTCGCAAACCCGAAGGGCGGATCGGGGAAAACCACCTCCGCCATGTTGCTCGCTGAGCAGATCGCCCTTTCGGGTGGCAGGGTTGCCATTCTCGACCTGGACCCAAACGCCAACATCCTTGCTTGGGCAAGGGGGCGTGAAGAAGCGGGCAGAGACTTGCCTTTTGCCGTTCATGCCCGCCCGCAGGTGGAAGACACCGTCGCCTTGATCGACGGCATGGAAGCAGAGGCGGATTATCTCATCATCGACCTTGAGGGGTCGAAGGATCAGATCGTTACATTCGCCTTGTCTCGCACGGACCTGTGCATCATTCCGATGGACGGTTCACCTATGGAAGCACGGCAAGCAGCTCAGGCCGTGCGCCTTGTCGAAACCACTTCCAGAATGATCAGAAGCCCGATTGCCTACACGTTGCTTTTTGCGCGCACAAACGCTGCCTTCCTGACAACCGACGAAAGAGACGTGCGGCAGGAAATGGAGACCAACAACATCAACACTTTGCCCGTGCGGATCGCGCGCCGCGCGCCCTACACCCGCATTTTCCGTGACAGCATGTTGCTTGCGGAGCTGCCCGATCTGGTGGCTCAGGAGATGAAGGGTAAGACGGCATCTGCGACCGAAAAGGCGCAAAAGCAGGTGGCTTCTGCCATCGAGAACGCCCGCGATTATGCTCAGGCCGTCATTGATACCCTTATGAAAGCGAAGGCAGCATGAGCGGAAAGTATGGGTTTGGTGGAGGCATCGAGCTTCCTAAGATTGTCAGCGCCAAGCCCCGTGCTGTGCCCGATCAAGGCGCGCTGAAAGAGGCAGTAGAAGCAGGCACAACGCTTGGCTTTGTCAGTCGTGAACCTTCTGCCAAGCGCAGGCCTGGGCCAAAACGAACCGAAGCGCAGGACAAAGTTTCTATCCCTGGACCGAAGCGCGTCATCGACCAGTTTCGCGCATTCTGCAATGAACAGAACGTCACGCTTTGGGAAGGGCTGGAACTGCTTTTGCAGAGCAGGAGCCGCTAAGCGCGGCCCCGCCGCTCATACCACTTCTTGCAGAAGCCTAGGAAAGCTTTGTCAGGATTTTTGGGGGCATCAAGCCCACCATCCGCCATCCAGCTGCGCCATTCGCTTTCAAGGACATAGACATCCCAACCGGGAGCAACCACGCGCGCTTCGGTCAGGGCGTCCGGGCTAATGCGCACGGATGCAAAACTAGGCACGCCCGCAGTTTGCTGGTCTTCAAGCATTGTCCCACGATTGGTGAAAGTGATCATGTCCTCGACCATCTGGACGCCATAGTCAGGGATATGGGCATGCTCTTTGTCATGCTCCACGATGTTCTGAATCAGCCGCCGAAACTCCCGTAGGGTCGATGAAGAACCGCATTTCCTCTGCAGGACGGGCAGGGTGACCCGCCACTCCTTCTTCTGACCGCAATGCTTGCGCGCAAGCTCATACAGGCGGCGCTCAATTGGCTTCCGCAGGCGGAAATAGTCACGATGGAAGGTAAGGACTTCCTTCGCCCGAATCGCGTTGAAGACCCAATCCGAAAGCTGGACTTCGATCTCTTGCATCCGCCCGTCGCGGGTCTGTCGGACGATCCTTGCCCGGTCGATGATACTGAAAATGTCGAGCTGTTCTGTTTCGCCGGTTACGATGTTCGTTTCAATCTGCGTGCCTTGAAGCCGGATCAGGGCGCTTCGCAGGGCATCGTAGCCACGGCCATCAGTGACACGGTTTGTTGCCTTCAGGAAATCGTAAGCCTTCATTCTCAGTGTCTTGGACGGCGTTTTGCCGTCATTGATCGCGGCCATCAGTTGGCTGATACAGTAGATCAGGACATCACGGTCATGGATGGTTGCCAGCCCTTCAGCAGAGGGCTTCACTTCCACAAAATTCTTGCCAGACTCGTCTTCGTATCTGCGGATACGATGGTCAGGCTTCGTCGAGAGCGAAAAGATCGGATGCGCCATCGAGGCCATGTCCCCCTTGGGAGCGGCATCAAAAATGTCACAAACGAACAGGTCTGCCTGTTCGAGACGATCAGGCAGAAGCGGAGACTTTGTTTCGTTCGTGATTTCACCCACCATGCACCTACTTTCGTGATTTCACACACGCCGTCAAGGCCCTTCGTGATTTCACACACGGCAAAGGCACTTTCGTGACTTTACACACGTTTCTTCGTGACTCTGCACACGCCCTTTCGTGACTCTGCACACAGGGTATGTCTGAAAACTATTTTATATCAAATGATTACGGGCCACTTTCCAAGGCGTAACACCTATTTTAACACCATATAACACTCACACCGGGCAGAACTTCGGTATCACCCCCCATAGAACACACAGGCCAACCGACCACTTGCGTTCTCCTTCAGCCACTCACCCCCAAGGACAGCGCAGACTGCACCGTTGCCTGCGATAAAGCGAGGCAGGGCGACGGTCAGGCCAAGCGCCAGGACCAACCCAAAGAGGGCTATGAATGGGATGCGCTTCTTCCACCGTCCCGCCCTTGCCTGATCATCCCGCAGACGTTGAAGCACGGCCTCTTCCTGTCGAGCCAGATCATCCAGGGTGCGCCGGTTGTCCTGCCGATCGGCAGCGAAGCCCGAGTGCAGGGTTTCCAGCCGATTGAGAGGGGCAACCAATGCCTTGTCGATCTCGTTGCCGATATGGCGGCCATAGCGTTGCGGATCAGTGTAGGACTTAGCCGCCTGAGCAGCGTCCCGGCTTTCCAGCGCGGTCTTCTGGACCGCCGCAAGGATTTCCCCATGCTGATCCAGCTTCTCCGACATCCTGGCGACGACGACGCCCAGAAGGTCCACGGTTTCACTGAGCACGGCGAGGGATGGGGCAGGGGCGGCAGAACCGGACTTAAGCATTGTGACTTCCGTGATCGGGGAAAGGCGATGGGTGTTCAGGGATCGGTGTTGCGCGATCAAGGTTCAGATTTGGGATTTGCGGGTTGTGCATCCGGGGATCGGTGCAGCCCGTCGAATTCCTTGTCGGCGAAGTAACGCAGCTTGCGGGCGATGATCACTGGCTTGCCTTGAACGCGCAGCAGCTGGACGTGGGGCGGAATCTGCATGATCTCGTCCGGAGTCATCAGATCGCGCGCCGTCACATTGTAGGAGGTCGAGGGCGCATCGCCGGGCTTGTGGCTTTCGGTCTGATAGCCGGTGGTTTCCCGCCCGATCATCTGGCTCAACCATTTCGCCGTCTCGAAGTCATTCACCCCGAAGGTTTGCAGCACCCCCGCATTGGCCACGAAGGTATTGGCCCGCGCGCCGTAGAGGTCTTTCAGCTGGCTCATGTCCTGCAGGATCGGCCAGAGTTGCAGCCCGTAGCCCGCCATCAGCCCCATAGCGCGTTCCACCGCTTCCAGTCGACCCAGGGCTGCAAACTCATCGAGGAGGAACAGGGCGGGCTGTTTCAGGCGCGCAGCGCCCGCCTGAGCGGCTTCCGCGTCCCTCGCGATATCCTGAAGCGCCTGTGCCACCAGAAGGCGCAGCCAGCGGCTGTAGGCATCAAGGCGGTTCGGCGGCAGGACGAGGAAGATCGAGGTCAGATCATGCCGCAGGGCCGAGAACTGGAAATCGGAACGCGCCGTGGCGGCGACGATCCGGGGGCTGTCAAGGAAATGGGTATGGCGCTGCGCCGAAGACATCACCGAGGCCGCTTCGCGGTCGGATTTGCCAAGGAAGCGGTTTGCGGCGCGGGCGATCAATCCTCCGGCAGAGGTACTGTCCTGCATCAGCTCCAGAAGGGTGCGGAACTTCTCGGGCGGCAGGGTCAGATATTCCCGCACCGTGGCGAGGGTTTTGCGATCCTGATCCTCATGGGCCACCGCAAACATGATCAACCCCGACAGCAGCGCCTTGGCCTCTTCGTTCCAATGCGCTTCCGATTGTTGGCCGGGTGGGTCCATCACCAGGGCTTCGGCCAGAGAGGCGGCATCTTCGCCCAGGTCTAGGCTTTCCGCGTCGAGCCGCCCGAGGGGATTGTAGGCCGAGGCGGGCATGCCGGTGACACCGAAGGGGTCGAGGATATGAACCGCGCCGAACCGCTTGCGCGCCTCGCCCGCGATCTTGGCATTCTCACCCTTGGGGTCGATCACCAGCACCGAACGTTCGGCCAGCAACAGGTTCGGGATCACCGTGCCGACACCTTTGCCCGCGCGGGTAGGGGCGAGGGTCAGAAGGTGCGCTGGTCCGTCATAGCGCAGCAGATTGCCGGTATCGAGGTCGCGACCGATCAGGAGGCCCGCGCCGCCTTCGAACGCTGCGCGTTCTTTCCGGGTGGCAAAGCGCGCCGAGCCGTGGCTGTCGCCTGCTTTGCGCCCCCAGAGTTTGATGCCGGTCCGGTTCGACCAGTCGCTGGCACCGATGATCCAGCCGGTAATCGTCATTGGCCAGAACACGAACCAGTGCCAGAGGGCTTCGCCCATTGGCACGTCCGACAGGATGATGATCACGATCAGCCAGGCGAACCAGG
>CAYLYV010000125.1:0-14049 GCA_964387655.1 uncultured Cypionkella sp.
CTTGCGGAGCCTGAATCACGGCTGCGTTGCAAAATCAATAGGTCCTGACCCTAGCACTCAGGTGATTGCTATCAAGATTGACCAAATTGAGGCTATTCATAGTCGCGCGACCGCAGATGAGTTCACCTATGTGATCAAAAAGGTTGCCGATGTGATTTCGGAGGCATTCAATACTATCGAGTATATCATGCTTTACGCTGGAAGTGGGACATTTGTCGTTGTGTCCAACAAGGCACACCTTGAATCATCAATTGCTCTAGAGGCCGAGATACAAATTGCGCTTGATGATAAGAATTTAAAATACAACGATGGCGAACCAGTTGATATCGTCATCTCTATTGGAAACCCCATAATCCCCAATTTTGGCAAGACCCAAGGTGCCCGGAAAACCATTGAGCGCGCGATCGCTCGCGCCGAGAACCGAGTGTTAAAAAAGCGGGGCCACCTCCGGCCGCTAAACATTCGCATCTTCGGCGCATAGCTCAGACGCCGCTCCAATGAGGGGTGGAGTAGGCGTTGATGATGTGACCGCCCGAACATGGGTATTGGCGGCATCACGCCCGCCCAGAAACTGAAAATGGTCGTATAAGCTCTACGAAAGCACCCCCCGATAGAAATGGGGAGATTACCCACCTGCGCGGCCCATGTTCTCAGCCATGTAGAACGCCCACGATGTATCATGACGGTTATGTACGAAAGCCCGAAAAACTTTGCACCAAAGTCCGCCCCTGTTCCCGGAGGAACAGGGGCCACCAGCCTCCGCTGCTAAACCTGTCTTACCGAAACACAGGAGAGCATCATGGGACGGCTAATTAACCTCACGGCTGGCAACGACACCTTCACCCAATCCGCAGTCACATCCAACGCCGCCTTGCGGATCAATGCTTTGGCAGGGGACGACATAATCATTCTGGATCGCAGTGACGATCTGGGCGGCAGCAACCGTGTCGATGCTGGCGCGGGGAACGATGGTGTGGTCAGCTATAAAGAATTCGGCAATGTCATCATGCTGGGCGACGGCAACGACACCTATGTTGGTCTGGGCTTTGGGTCCTTTAGCAGCGATCTGGCGGATCAGGTTTATGGCGGTGCGGGTGCCGATACCATCATCGTGCAGACCTTTCGCAGTCAATATTACGGTGGAACGGGCAATGACACCTTCCACTCGGTCGGCTGGGCCAACACCTTCAACGGCGGTACAGGCAGCGACACCATCAGCTATCTGCCGCGTTCAGACGATACGACCAGCGGCGTGACGGTAGACCTTGGGGCGGGCCTCGCCCAAACCCGTGCGACCCGGCAAGAGCACCTGATCTCGATTGAGAACGTGATCGGCTCGAACAACAATGACGCGATCTTTGGCAGCAATGGCGCGAACAAAATCACCGGCGCCCAAGGCTTTGATGAGATGACAGGGCGGGGCGGAGCGGATCAGTTTGTGTTTCGCACGGCGGCCGATGCGTGGGTTTCTACTGAGAACGTCGACATTATCGTCGATTTCAGCCGCGCGCAGAACGATAAGATCAACCTGCACGCGATGGACGCCAACACAACAACCGCCGGCAATCAGGATTTTCAGCTGATCAGCACCGGCTTTACCCGCCATGCAGGCGAGCTGCGCTTTGACGGCGATTTTGTGCAGGGTGATATCAATGGCGATGGCCGCGCTGATTTTCAGATCTACATGAACAATATCAATGCGATGCAGGCCGCAGATTTCATCTTGTAGCTGGAAATATATCACGACTCGATAGTCATGTAAGAATCTATCATTTGAGAATAAGCCTCTGGGCTCGGGGAAATCGCTAAGTCGTCAATAGCCACCATGGATGGGCGGGATACCCCCCAACTATCGCTGCATCTGCAACGTTCCTGTAAGCTCCACAATTTATAAAATCACATCATCACCGAAGACCACCGGAGGGCCTTGTCGGGGCCGATTTAAGAAAAAATGTTCATATATTGATCTATACGCGCGGCTGCGCGGGGGTTGGAGTTGAGGAGATTGCGTTCGCTTGAAAGTGGATGGGCTGTGACAGGCTGTACGCCTAGATCCGGATCAATGATCTATCTGGTAAAGGGCGCGGTAGAGCCGGCGCCACGGCCCAAGGTGCTGTTAGCCACGGTTGCTAGTCCTTTGGATCGGTTAGTATGACGCATAGCCTTGGGGTGGACTGCCCCGATTTTCGGCATTTAGTGGGCAAGCCAGGAAGCCATATGGATCATCGGTAGTTGGGCCGTTTTTGAGTTTGCGGATAGAGGTCCAGTCGGGAACGTGGAGTCCGGCAGCGATTGGCAGGATGCAGCTATCTGCTCCAACGTGGTGCAATGGATGCCGCCGGGGGGCGGCGTTTTTGGTTTTGGACACTGTGGCTGTTCGGTGGCCCGGCATGATCCGCCTATTAATTGTGGGCGGCGTCGGTCGCGGGAATATGTGTCGGTGACTCTTAGATAGGTCCATCCGGCGGATTCCGGCAACCGTGGTGAGAAGGCCGGGACCGCTGAATGTGTTGGGGGATGGGTGGGGAGGCTTTCATGAGAGGCCCCCGCCGTGACGGGAGCCTTTTGCAGTGGCGTTTGCCGCAGGGGGTTACTTTTTCACAGCCACGAGGATTTCTTTCAGCACGTCCAGCTCGGTCGGGCCAGCCGGGGCGGCAGGCGCTTCGGCCTTTTTCGGCATGATCTTGTTCATGGCTTTGACCAGCATGAACACCACAAAAGCGATGATCAAGAAGTTGATCAGCGCAGTGATGAACGCGCCATAGGCGAAGACAGCAGCGCCGGATTCTTTCGCGGCGGCCATCGTGGCGGGGTTGGTGCCCGACAGGTCAAGGAACATGTCCGAGAAGTTCACGCCGCCGAGGATCAGGCCGATGATCGGGTTGATCAGATCACCGACAAGGCTGTTGACGATGGCGGTGAAGGCCGCGCCGATGATGATACCCACGGCGAGGTCCATCACATTGCCCTTCATAATGAAGGCTTTGAATTCGTTGATCATGGAAGTGTCCCTTGTCTGGTTCCGCCAATTCGGCGTGATTGACTGCCTGCGTACGTTCGCATGACTGCGACAGTCTGTCATACCCCTGTCGCTTTATTCGCGGGGAATTTTTCATAAAATGTGAACAATTTCAGGGGTAGCGACAGAAAAGCACCAATTTCGGTGCTTTTCTGTGTGAGGCCAATCCGTAATAAATCAGGTCGAGCCACAGGTGCAGCCGGGAAGCAACATTTGGCCACGCCAGCAGAAGGTGTTCAGTCCCGGCATCTGGTGGATCGGGTTTAGGATGAAACAGATCTGGCTCTGATGTCCAGATTTTGCAGATGTATTCGTAGGGCGTGAGCGCCTTGAGCTTGCGGGCGAAGTTGTAGGCTGTCAGGAAGTCGGCGAGGTGGATGCGCAGCTGGGCATGGTCATCGTAATGGTATCGCTTCACGGTCGCGTCCTTGATCGTGCGGTTCAAGCGCTCGACCTGGCCGTTGGTCCAAGGGTGGTTGGGTTTGCTCGATCCTATTCACCACGCAGATCATATCGAAGCGCATCGGCCGAGAAATAAATGGTGCTCCGGTTTAGGAGCTGCTCTGCGAACTGGATCCCGTAGCATATTGGGAATGGCGCGCCGTTGAAGGTTATGGCCGCCAGCGCAGCCCTCAAATTGCGCAGCAGGCGGCCATAACCGGGTCTCTATGGTGGTTTTGCGAACTGGAGACCGACTATGGCCCAAGTTGAGCATACTTCGGATGCCCGCGTTCTGGTAGGCATCCGCTGCCCGGCAGCGTTTGCTTGCATGCGCGAGAGGGGACATTTCCAAATACCGGCGCGAGGTTCTGATCGCCGTTCCCGGCTCAGATCCGAGAGCAAAGCTTACGATCGCTGTATTGTTGCTCGCACAGCGCGCCATCTAATCGCGCTCTGAGAGATGCAAGGGAGGCCAGCCGTCGCCAATCTTCACGGGGAGAAGATGGGGGAGGCGACGGCTGGCAGCACTGCCCCAGCATGCTTGATTACATTTTAATCCACGCTTCAACACGAAAAGCAAGATTGACCTGACGGCAAGCAAGCGCTGGGTCAATCAGTGCGGCCCACCAAAACGTGGGATTTCACGCAGGCGCGGAATAAGGTCCGAACAGAGATAGAGTCGGGTCCGGTTCCCTCCTTGCGGTATTTTTTAAGGGAGAAGAGCGAAAGGCAACTGGTAAGGCTCTTTCAAGAGTTTGCACAGACGCGGGATGGTGATTTTTGTGGCACGGATGTCCGCCAACGTGGCGAATAGGCATGTGAGTTCGCCTTCATGTGATTTTGAATTGGGTTGTCGCAGCCCCACTGCAGTGGGATTCACAGCCGCGCTGCAAAAAACCGATGTGCTGGCTGTACGATAAAATACGCCAACTGTCAAAAATCTGGGCGTTAACGGTTCTGTTGGGAAAGCATGCTATGAAAAAACCGCCCCGTGGTGACGGGGCGGTATAGGAGGGCAATGTCTACAGTAAGGAGTTCTATTTTTTCACCAGTAGGTTGTGGCGTCAAGCGGTGTCATTGTGTTGGGCTTCATATTCGTGCGCTAATGGGATGACCTGCCTTCCCACCCAACAGCAGCTATTGTTGCAGGTATCGGTAGGACAGGAAGGAGCATTCCGATTGATATCGCGGTTCTTGGAATTGACTTGGTCAAGACGGTCTGCAGCTTGGCGGCGGTCGACGGCCCTGGTGCGGTCATCCTGCGCAGACATGTTTAACGCTTCCGGCTTCTGGAGTTTCTTACGCAGTTGCCACCTTGCGTTGTTGCCATGGAAGCCTGTGGCGTGGCCCATCACGTTAGCCGGTTTTTGTTTGCAGTTCGGTCACGAACCACGCTTGATGTCGCCGCATTACGTTCGACCTTACGTAAAGGTACACAAGAATGATGATCAGAACGCCGAGGGCATCGCAGAAGCCGCGACCCGTCCGACAATGAGTTTCGTGCCAATCAAGACGGAGGGCGAACTCGACCTGTAAGCCCTCCACCGGACGCGCGAGCCTCTTGTGGAGGATCGGACTCGCCTGATCAATCAGACCCGCGGCTTTCTGATAGAGTGGGGGATTCGTCCGGCACACGGGCGGCATGTGTTCCAGAAGTTTCAGACACGGCTCACCGAAGATCATACTGGCGATCTGACGCCGCAGGAAATCCCTGGCGTTGGGCCAACCATCGCCACTGCACTTGTGGCGGACAATTCCATATATCAATCGGGTAGTCAGCGACAAAGGCCGTAGCGCCAGAGATGCCCGTATTGTTGACGAGTATGTCCAGACCACCCAGCTGTTTTTGCACATCCTGAAACCGTATGCCCAAATCAGCGGGCTTGCTGATGTCGGCGATATGCACGCGTGCGCCGCTGGCGACGAAGGCCTTGGCAATGGCCAAACCGTTTCCTCCCGCGTCTGCAGTGATGAGTACGCGTTGGGTCATGGTTGAATTCTCCCGAGCGGAATGGAACTTATGCTTTCGCGTGGACGTGCTGAAGCTACATCTTGGGATGCCGCACGCAAGGCTGCGATGACGAAAGCGCCGCATTGACGAAGCCGGATCACGGCCCCGAATACACGCCAAACTTCAGTACAGTTTAAGACCTGTTCGAACTATAGTGGCGCCTATCCTGCGTGCGAAAGCTGGAGAGCCTTCTCACCGCAATCGCGTTTATCTAACCCAAGCCAAGCTTAACCCACGAAGGTTAAGGCGTTTGGGGCGGTTTTGCCGACAGCCACTGAGTTCCAGCAAGTGGGGCCTGAGGTACACAGCCGCTGCTCGCAATCAGTGCAAAAAACACAAATAATTTTACCATTCATATCACCTGCTCTCGAAGTCTTAACACTTTCTTACCAGTCGAGCTTAGCATGCATAGGGCACGTGATGGGCATAAAAAGCGGGGTGCGTAACACTCTGGGGCTGAGAAGATAGAATATTGCAGCCCGCGCGAGGTCGCGCGGTCCGTCCGGGGGGATTTGGCAGGGCCAAACGCCCCAGCCCTGATTTCCAATGCCGTCACCGGAGTTCGACCGTGCAAGCACGGCTCACCCCTGCGCCGACGACCTTTTCTGTTCTCACGATCCGCCTGACATCCCCGTCCGCGCCGGTCAATCGGCAAGCGCCGCGCTAAGCGCGTCGTCTCCAGCGCGGAGCCGTGTCCTCGCCCAAGTGGGCTGCGGGCCGCACCACCTCCCCGCCTTCGACCGTTGACAGTCGCGGCCAGGGCCGCAGGCAGGGCGTTGCCCTCCCTGCTCGGTCCTCCGGGAAATGTGCATTTCCCGAAAGACAGAACAGGAAGTGCCGCCCACGGCGGAGGCTGTCATCTAATCGCAGGTCAGGACGCAAGTGTTTTATTTGCACCAAGAGCCATCGTTTGCCGGGAGCAGTGTCATCTTCGCGGTCGGCATGCCGCCGCCGCATATTGGGGCTTCGCGGGGAACCTTCCAATGTGTGAAGCGCACGCATCAAGCAAATGAGAGATGGTGCAACAGCCTCCGCGGAATGGTTCTGTCCACGTCCCGGCAGGGACGCCTGGGTGCGTCGAAAGATCGACGCGGATCGGCTTTGGATCAGACCATGGGTTTGGTTTGCCGCTGGAAGGTCTGATCGGATTTCAGCATGCGCATGCATGACGACGGCCAGCTTGCGCGCGACGGCAACGGCAGCCCGCTTAAAGCCGATCCGCTCGCGCAGCTTCAGGCCCCAAGTTCTTAGGGCGCTGTCGGTGCTCGTACGGGTCAGCACTACGGTCGCGGCCTCGTAGAGCAAGCCCCGCAGATGGGCATCGCCACGTCGCGAGATGTGTCCGTCGTAATCGACCTCGCCGGACTGGTAGCGCCGCGTGGTCAGCCCGATCCAGGCGCCGACCGAACGGGACTTCCGGAAATTCTCCGGATCCTCGATGGCCGTCGTGAAGGATGTCGCGGTGATCGCCCCGATGCCGGGGATCGACATCAGCCGCTGGCAAGCCTCGCTGTGCCGGGCGATGTGCAGCAGCTGGCGGCCGAGTTCGGCGGCGCGGCCCCGGACGGCGATCCAGGCCTCTAGCAGCGGCAGTATGATCTGTTGGAGACCGCCATGCCCGGCAAGGAGCCGCCGGACTTCGGCTTCGAACCGGCCTCCTTTTGCGCCTGGCACGATCAGCCCGAAGGTCTTCATCAGACCTCGGATCTGGTTGGAGAGCTCGGTTGAGACCCGGATCAGACGCCGGCGGGCCGCGACCAGCGTGCGGACCAGCATGCTGTCGTAACCCTTCACGCGCACCTCGCGATAAAAACCGATCTCGGCCAGATGGGCCAGGCCGTCGGCATCATTGGCATCGGTCTTGTTCGGTGCCATGTCGAGCGCCGCCTTCGCATGTCTGGCGTCGATACAGATCGCCGGAAGCCCTTCGGCGCTCAAGGCATGGAAGAACCAGACCGACAGCGGGCCGGTCTCGAACACGACCCGCTTTGCGTCTGGTGCGCGTCGCCTCAGAACCGCAGCAATCGCGCCAGGGTCCGAGGGGCATTTGCCACGCCAGACCCGCTGGCCTTCCCGGCGCACGGAAATCGCCGTCTCTTTCAGGGATACGTCCAGACCGATATAGTCGCACATGGTTGTTCTCCGTTTGATGTCTGGGCCCGGTGTCCATCGTGAGCCCGTATCTGCATTCTATCGGAGAACAACCACCCGTCTGAAATCTGTGTGCCTCTCGGCTAGGGCGACTCGCTCCCGCGATTACCCCATGTGTGGAAACTCGGCGGCGTCAATCGGCTGGGCCGCAAGTTCAGCCGGTTTGCAGATTTTGGCTCAGATTGGTCACTCGCGTCGTTTTGGGGCCTCCGGGGGGATGGCGAGAAGCCTTGGCGCACGCTGAACGGTCGATTGCTGGCAGTTTTGTCCCGGATTAGCCCGGGATTGCCGCCATCAGTCCTTTGATCCCGACCAAGGCGATCATGCGCTTGATGTTGTAGGCCAGCACGTTCAGCGCCATTTCCGTGCGCACGCCCCGAAGCCGCCGGGTCAGGAAGTGGCAGGATCCAGTCCAGGACTTGATCGTGCCAAACGGGTGCTCGACTGTCGAGCGACGGACACTCATCGGGGCAAACGTGCTGCGGCGGCGGGCATTCGAGGCTTCGACGAGGTGTTCGTGTTCCCATCTGGAGACCCGCCTTTCTTGCCCTGTGGTGCAGCGGCTTTTGAGGGCGCAATCCTTGCATGCGTTTGTCCAATAGCGCCGCATTTGAAGGCCCTGCTGCTCGGTGGTGGTGCGATGCGTCAGCGCCTGTCCCGCGGGGCAGCGATACACATCGGCATCATGGTCATAGGCGAAGTCTGCCTTCACAAAATGCCCCTTTGATCGGGCACCGGACGTATCCGAGCGCGGCACGGTCGCGGTGATGCCCGCCTTATGGCAGGCAAGGATTTCCAGGGCGCTGAAGTAGCCCTTGTCGGCAAGGATGTGCAGATCTTCGCGTTGCAGCACTGCTTTTGCTTCTGTGGCCATCTTGGTCAGCAGATCCCGGTCGTGCCCCTGATTGGTTACCTCATGCGTCACGATCAGATGCGTCTCGGCGTCAACAACACTTTGAACGTTATAGCCGACATGCCCGCTGTGTTGTGCACGTGTCGCCATTGCCCGGGCATCGGGATCTGTAAGCGAGATCTGCCCGTCCGGCGCATCGGCCAGCGCTTCGTCCATGGCCAGCAAGCGTTCAATCTCCTGTCGGATGCGGTGATAACGGCCGGTGAGATGCGCAGCCCGCTCAACCCGTGCCGCGCCGGTTTCCTGACGATCGATCCGGTCGGCCTCCTCGATGTAGCGCCCGACCTCGACTTCCAGATGCGCGAGACGACTGGCGATCTTGCCCTTGGTGAAGTTCCGATCCCGGTTGTTGACGGCCTTGAACTTGCTTCCGTCGACGGCCACGCATTCGCCCTTCAGCACACCGATCCGGCGGCAGAGATCCACGAACTTTGCACAGGTCTTGCGAATGGCAGGGCCGTTCTGGCGCCGGAAATCCGCGAGGGTCTTGTGATCGGGCACCAGCCGCCCGGTCAGCCACATCAGCTCGACATTGCGACCAGCTTCACATTCCAATCTGCGGCTGGAGGGGACCCGGTTCAGGTAACCGTAGATGAAGAGCTTGAGCAGCACAGCCGGATGATAGCCCGGTCGCCCCGTGCGGGCGGCCGCATGGCGTTGGAACCCGAGCGCGGGCAGATCGAGCTCGTCAACGAACAGATCAACCACACGCACAAGGTGATCTTCCCCAATCCAGTCGTCCAACCGCTCTGGAAAAAGCGTTGTCTGATCTCTGCTGACACCCTCGATGAAACCCGCCATGAAAATCCTCCCAACCATGCGTAAGTATAACATAAATCGGAGTTTTTACACAGCCTCGGCGGATAAAGGGCAACAGACCCCACCGCTCCACCACGAAGACGGAGTGTTTAGAATGCCTGATACCCAATCCCTCACCTACATCTGCAAGGCTTGTGGCAAGGCGCAGGAGGCTTTGTGCCAACGGAGCATTTGCCCGGATTGCGGCGCAAAAGCTGGCGCGCGGGATTTCCCGAGCCAAGAAACTGTGACGATTGCCGCGCAGAACGACCGCCACCGAATGATGTGGAACGCTGATTTTACAATCCCCGGTCGCATCCTTGGCACCCCCGGCGTTGCAGCTTTGGATTTTGAATTTATGCAAAGCCTCATGGTTGCGGTGATGCAGTTTTCAGATTTCACCGCCGACAACGACCCATATGGTTGCCGCGATTTTGGAATTGTCACCATCCCCCACGAAGGCAAGTCGACCCGCGTTTACTGGAAAATCGACCTCTACGACCGGAACCTTGAATACGGGTCCGAAGCCCTGAGCGATCTGACCAAAACCACCCGCGTTATGACGCTCTTGCTGCCCTCGGAATACTGACAACCACCCCGGCCCCCGCAGAGGGGGCCGACCCTCACGACATATCGCCGCGAAACAGCGGCATCTTAAATCACCACACCGGAGACAATTATGAACATGATGAACACCACTCCCGCCGCTGTCGCAAACGCGATTGAATACTATCCGCTGGAAAGCCTCTATCTGTCGCCGCTGAACCCGCGTCAGAGCCATTCCGACGACGAAATCCTTGAACTTGCCGGTAGCCTTATTGCCTGCGGAATGCTGCAGAACCTTTCGGGCTTGCGCGATGCAGAAGGCCGCATTGGCATTGTGGCAGGCGGTCGGCGTTTCATGGCGCTGCAACTGGCCGTGCAGAGCCACGCGCTCTTGGGGATCGTGCCTGTCAAAGTGACCGACGATGAAGCCACGGCCCGCGAATGGGCCGTGGTCGAGAACACCGCCCGTAAAGACCTGCACCCTGCCGACGAGATCCGCGCCTATGGCCGGATGGAAGCCACCGGAGCAAGTGTTGCCGCCATCGCATCCGCCTTTGCCGTCACCGAAGCGCATGTGCGCCGCCGCCTGAAACTCGCGGCCCTGTCCGCCGCCGTGCTGGATGCCTTGAGGGCGGGCCAGATCACCTTAGGTCATGCCGCAATCTTCACGATCTGCAACGATGAAAACCTTGCACTTGAAGTGCTGGAAACCGTCAAAGGCCGCGATACGGCCGAGCATGAACTTCGCCGCTTGCTGCAAGGCAGTGTCATCCGCCATACCGACCGCCGCGCCCAATTCGTAGGCGTTGAAGCCTACGAGGCCGAGGGCGGGCGCATCACCCGCGACTTGTTTAGCAACGATGTGCTGTTTGACGATGCAGGGCTTTTGAACGACATTTTCGCGCGCAAGCTGGCAGAAGTGGCGCAGGGCTTGATCGGGGAAGGTTGGAAATGGGCCGAGCCGCGTCTTGATCACTATGTGGACTGGTCCGAGAAGGACAAACTCACCCGGCTTTATCCGCAAGAGCCAGATTTGTCGGAGGATGAAGCTGAGGAATACGATGCCTTGTGTGAACTTGCCAACGCCGACGCGCTGGACGAAGAAGGCCACGCCAAGCTGGACGCCTTTGACGCGAAGCGCGCACCAGTGTTCAGCCCTGAGCAACGCGCAGCGGCAGGTGGGTTTGTCTTTGTCGGGCGCGATGGCGAACTGCAATTTGAAATGGGTTTTGTTCGCCCAGCAGATCGCGCCGAGGCTGTTGAATCGGGCGTGATTGCAGCCGACCGCCACAACAGCGCGGGTGCTGTTCCCGGTGAAGTCACTCCGAAATCGCCCTATTCTGCGGCTTTGGTAGCAGATATTCACGCCATGCGCCTTGCCGCTGTGCAGCAAGCCTTGCTGACAAAGCCCGAACTGGTGCTGGATCTCTTGGCCTTCGCGCTGTCGCAAGATAGCGGTGCTTATGCGACGATCTTTGATATGCGCCTCGGCACCCCGACCAACACGCCGAGCGTTGAGAATGGCTTTACCGTGGACGCGCGCTTGACCGAACCAAAGCCGCACGAAATGGTGCAAGACGAGGCCGAGGCATTTCTGGGTTTTCAGGGGCAGGGTAAGAAGGCCCGAAATGCTGCAATCACCGAAGCTTTGGCGTGCAGTCTGAACTATGGTTTCAGTAGCTATTCCCGACCGTCAAACCTATTTGATCACATCGAGGAAGAGGCAGGCGCATCTATTCGCAGCGTCTGGACCCCGACCGCCGCGAACTTCTTTGGCCGCGTGTCTGGGGGCTATCTGGACGCCTTGCTGGCCGATCTGCTTTCTGCCGACGCGAGCGACGCCCGTGTAAAAGCCTTTGCCAAGATGAAGAAATCCGAGAAGGCGGCGACGATGGAGCGGCTGTTCAGCGATAGCACGACCCAAACGCTTTACACCCTTACCCCGGAGCAGATCGCCCGCATCGGCCAATGGGTGCCGGACTGCCTCTAACCCAAAGCGGAGGGGCGGTGCAGCTCGCCCCTCACCCCTTTGCTCCAAGGTGATATGCTATGACTGACTATCGCCCGCTCACTGCCGAACAGCTTGAGGCGCTTGCGCATTTTGCCAATCAAAATGGCCGATCCTGGAAGGCCAGGCTTTCCGATCTCTGGACGCGTGCCGCTGCCGATCCTATCTTGCATGGCCTGCGCAATACCCACGGCCCAACATGGCTGCGTCAATTTACACTGTCGCTCAAACCCTGACCGGCCCTGCGTTTACGCCTCGTGGTGAGGATCAATTCCCGCCCCTTCGGCGGCGGTTTTTCTTTAGTGATAGCAGCTTTTCGGTTGTCCGTCATACGGCATTGCCGTATGAATACCTTCATGCACTCAATCATCTCAACACCCTTGTTCCTCATGCAAGCCAAGCGGGTTGGCGTCACTGAATTTGAAATGGATGCAATTCTCTCGCTGATCGCTGCAAACCCCGAGGCCGGGGATGTTATGGTCGGCACAGGAGGCGCGCGCAAATTGCGACACGCCAAGGATGGAGCGGGCAAAAGCGGTGGCTATCGGACTATTCACTATTTCGGGGGCGATGACATTCCGGTGTTTTTACTTGCTATCTATGGAAAGTCCGAGAAGGCGAACTTGTCTATGGCGGAACGCAACGAACTGGCGAAGATCCTGCCGAAACTGGCCGATGTCTATCGGCGCAAAAAAACACTTGGAGGCTGATATGAGCTTTGGAAAAGAACTGATCGAAAGCGCCCATGAAGCGTTGCGCATTGCCAACGGTGAGGCAGAACCTGGAGCGGTATACATTCCCGAAACGATTGATGTTGCGGCCATCAGAAAGAAACAAAAGCTTTCGCAACAGGCCTTTGCGGAGCGTTATGGCCTCTCGGCGGGCACGGTGCGCGACTGGGAGCAGGATCGCCGCCGCCCTGATCGCGCGGCCCTGATCCTGCTGAAAGTTATCGCTGCCGAACCCGAGGCAGTTGCCCGCGCCTTACGGGCCTGAATATTTTCAGCGCGGCGGTAAACCTGAAAGCTTGAAGATTGCCCTCATCAAAAGCCCCGCGCTTTGCGGGGCTTTTGCTTCCCCAAGACGGCCGAGCTGTTCAGGGTGTCCCGCCAGACTTGGGGCAAAAGCGCCCCAAATCTGGCACGACCGGCGCTGCCCGCGCCGGGGCCGCTCACGCGGTTCTAAGTTGCTAAGATATGAAATATCGTCGATACATATGTTTTGACATGACCTTGGGCGTTCAATGGAGCGATCATGCACCGCGCAGTTTGAAGCGCCTTGGCAACGGCGAAACGGCTGCTGGGAGAAGGGCGGCTTTTCCCCGATCCTTCTGTCTTCGCTTAATCACCCTGAGATTCGGCCTACCTGGCCAGATCGAAGTGTTCGGCTCTGTGACGCTCCGGATGTTTTCGCACATTGTCTTTGTCGTAGGGTTTCCTCCGCACCGTCGCACAAGTACCCGATCGCCATAGCCCGACTATCTTTGATCCCCAATGGTCGCCTTCCGCAGATTGCAGTTCCATTCCGCCGGGTGCCTCGAATCTGTCCCGATCCAGGCGCGAGGTGCCGTGACAGCACAACTGACTATCTCGAATACCGTAGCATGAAGCCAATACGGACGATTTGGAACCAAGCTGCGGGGGTGCGCGCGGCGTTTCCTTTGCGTGTTTCAATAACGGAACCTGGCTCAGTCGGTTCTTCAGCGACCAGCGGCCAAGAGCCGCCTTCAAGCAAAAAAACGGCTTTCACGCGCGCGCGAACCTTCCGTTTTTCAGCTTGATCGCATCACCGACTGGCCTTGCCCGTTTTCATCGAAACACTCAAACAAAGGAAACTACCAAATGCGCACCCACTTCGAGTTCCAGGCAATCGCTCGCGTCGGCAAAATCACTGCAATCGGTTCGATCCTGAAAGTCAGCCTTGCCGCCGAATACGGCAAGCGCAACGACCGCGGCGACTTCGAGTCTAACCCGTTCTGGAACACTGTCACGATCTTCAACGAAGCCACCATCAAGTGGGTCAAAGAAAATGTCGGCCCCGGTGATCTGGTCCATGCGCGCGGCACCGCACGCGAAACCAGCTACGAAAAGAACGGCGAAACCATCTAGGGGTCTGTTCCGGGTGGGGGCGGAATCCTACGCTAAGGGGTTTTCATCGGTTTT
>CAYLYV010000126.1:0-13849 GCA_964387655.1 uncultured Cypionkella sp.
GGGTCTTCCATCTGCTCGGCAATCGCCACCCGAAAGCCCTTGCGGATCAGCGTCAGCAGATAGCCCTCGGCGGCATGATAGGGCACGCCGCACAAGGCAATCGGCTTGCCATTGTGAAAGCCGCGCTGGGTCAAAGTGATGTCCAAAGCCTCGGCGGCAGCCACGGCATCCTCGAAAAACATCTCGTAGAAATCGCCCAACCGGTAGAACAGCAAAGCGCCGGGGTTCTGCGCTTTGATCTCCAGATACTGCGCCATCATCGGCGTTACGCTGTCGTCGCTCACATTCATCCCCCTGATCGCCCCGCACCCTACAAAACCGGGCGGGCGACGGAAAGGCTCTATGCGTGTGAGCGTTGCCTCGTTATCACCGACGCACTTGCAGACAAACAGGATGGCCCCCTGATGACCAAAATGAAAATCACGCCGGAAGAGGCGCTTGCGTACCATTTGGAACCGCGCCCCGGCAAATATGAGATTGTTGCCTCGACCCCGATGGCGACGCAGCGCGATCTGAGCCTCGCCTATTCGCCCGGCGTGGCTGTGCCGGTGCAGGCGATCGCCGACAATCCGGCGACAGCCTATGACTATACCGTCAAGGGCAACATGGTGGCGGTGATCTCCAACGGCACCGCCATTCTGGGCATGGGCAATCTGGGCGCGCTGGCGTCAAAGCCGGTGATGGAAGGCAAGGCGGTGCTGTTCAAGCGCTTTGCCGACGTGAACGCCATCGACATCGAGCTTGATACCGAAGACCCCGAGGAGATCATCAAGGCGGTCAGCCTGATGGGGCCGACCTTTGGCGGGATCAATCTTGAGGATATCAAGGCGCCGGAATGCTTTATTATTGAACAAAGATTGAAAGAAATCATGGACATCCCGGTGTTCCATGATGATCAGCACGGCACAGCGGTGATCTGTGTGGCGGGGTTGATCAACGCTTTGGAGATTTCTGGCAAGAAGATCGGTGAGGTCCGCATCGTTTTGAACGGCGCTGGGGCGGCGGGGATCGCTTGTCTGGAACTGATGAAGGCGATGGGCGCTGCGCATGATAATTGCATCATGTGCGACACCAAGGGCGTGATTTATCAGGGCCGCACCGAGGGCATGAACCAGTGGAAATCCGGCCATGCCGCGCGCACTGATCTGCGCAGCTTGGAAGAGGCGATGGTGGGGGCGGATGTGTTTCTTGGGGTTTCGGCCAAAGGGGCGGTGACGCAGGATATGGTTCGGTCAATGGCCGACAATCCGGTGATTTTTGCAATGGCGAACCCCGATCCCGAGATCACACCAGAGGAAGCCCATGCGGTGCGCGCTGATGCGATTGTGGCGACGGGGCGCTCGGATTATCCCAATCAGGTCAACAACGTGCTGGGTTTCCCTTATCTGTTCCGCGGCGCTTTGGATATTCACGCCCGCGCGATCAATGATGAGATGAAGATCGCCTGCGCCCGCGCTTTGGCCGCTTTGGCGCGCGAGGATGTGCCGGATGAGGTGGCGATGGCTTACGGCCGCAAGCTGTCGTTTGGCCGTGATTACATCATCCCGACGCCGTTTGATCCCCGGCTGATTTATGTGATTCCGCCTGCGGTGGCGAAGGCCGGGATGGATACTGGCGTTGCCCGGCGTCCGATCATCGACATGAAAGCCTACGCGCACAGTCTGAAGGCGCGGATGGACCCGACCGCCAGCATCCTGCAGGGCATCCATGCCCGCGCCAAGCAAGCACAGGCGCGGATGATCTTTGCCGAGGGCGATGATCCACGGGTGTTGCGGGCCGCCGTGGCCTATCAGCGCGCCGGGTTGGGCCGCGCCTTGGTGGTGGGCCGCGAGGCTGATGTGAAGGAAAAGCTGGAAGCCGCAGGCCTGGGCGATGCGGTGCGCGAGTTGGACATCGTCAATGCCGCCAATTCGCGGCATCTGGAAGCCTATAAAGAGTTTCTGTACCAGCGTTTGCAACGGGATGGCTTTGACCGCCATGATGTGCATCGTCTCGCCAGCCGGGATCGGCATGTATTCTCGGCGCTGATGCTGCAACACGGCCATGGCGATGCTTTGATCACGGGTGTCACACGGAAATCGGCGCATGTGCTGTCGCTGATCAACCATGTGTTTGACGCCAAAGCCTCGGATGGTGCGGTCGGGGTGACGGCTTTGCTGCACAAGGGGCGGATCGTGCTGATTGCCGATACTTTGGTGCATGAATGGCCGGATGAGGTTGATCTCGCCAATATCGCGGTGAAGGCTGCCGGGGTGGCGCGCAATCTGGGGCTGGAGCCTCGGGTGGCTTTCGTGTCGTTCTCGACCTTCGGCTATCCGGTGTCGGAACGCGCCACCAAAATGCACGCGGCGCCCAAGGTGCTGGACAAGATGGGCGTGGATTTCGAATATGAAGGCGAGATGACGGTGGATGTCGCGCTGAACGCCGAAGTGATGGCGCAATATCCGTTCTGTCGGCTGTCTGGCCCGGCGAATATTCTGGTGGTGCCCGCGCGACACTCGGCCTCAATCTCGGTCAAGCTGATGCAGGAAATGGCCGGGGCGACGGTGATCGGGCCGATCCTGACCGGGGTGAAGAAGCCGATTCAGATCTGTTCGACCAATTCGACGGTGAACGATATTTTGAACATGGCGGTGATGGCGGCCTGCAAAGTCGGCTAAAGCTGCGGCAGCGCCACGGCGACGCGACGCTGCAATTCCGGGATGGCTTGGGGGTGGTTCAGGTAGTCGGCCACCGGCATCATCTGCCAATACTGACCTTCGTCACCAAAGCGGATGGCGGCGATTTCATCCCGAGTGATCCGGCCCGCGAAGAATATTGAAGCGCGGGTGGCATCCATCATGCTGGGCCAAACCTTGCGCCAGATCAGCCGATCTGGCTGCAGGATCAGCCCGAACTCCTCCTGCAGCTCGCGCAGCAGGCAGACCTCGGAGGTTTCTGAGCCCTCACGCCCGCCACCGGGAAGATCCCACATCGCGGGCCAAGGCAGGCCGGGCTTGTCGTCGCGCAGATAGGTCAGCAGGGTGTCGCCACAGAGCAGTGCCACCTTCGCCCCGATAAAATCCATCAGCGCACGTTAGTTGTCATTGATGTCTTTGTCCCAGAGTTTGACCTGACCCTTTTTCACCCCAACCGTGGCGCGCAGGGCGATCCAAGACGCCAGCGACAGCAGCGCGAAGATCAGCAATGTCAGCGGCAGGCTGACCGAAACGCCGATGCCCAACAGCACCCCGGTCAGCACCGCCCCTGCGGCAAAGCCAAGGAAGATGAAGCCGGGCAGCAGCACCTCGGCGACGCCCAAGACAAAGCCGCCTGCGATCCAAACCCACCAGACTGTCCACATTTATACACGCCCTTTCAACATCTTGAACGCATCGCCAAAGGCATCCAAAGCCTGCGCTGGCACGATGATCATCTGCTTGCCCGCGCCCTGGCCCACGGTGGTCAGCGCCTCGACCTGCTTCAACGCCACCTGATACTGCGCGGCCTCCAGACCGTTTTCCTTGATCGCCACGGCGATAACGCCGGTCGCATAGGCCTCGGCATCGGCCAACACGCGGCGGGCCTTTGCGCCTTGTTCGGCGGCGTAAAGTTCGGCGTCAGCGTTCAACTCGACCGCGCGCTTCTTGCCCTCGGCTTCCGTCACTTGCGCCCGCCGCGCGCGTTCAGCGTTCAGCTGTTGCATCATGGCGTGGCGGGTCGCTTCATCCAGCGACACGTCGAGAATCTCGGCGCGCGTCACCTCGATGCCCCAGTCTTCCACCATCGCACGCACATGCTCGCGGATATTCGCGGTCAATTCGTTGCGGTTGGATTGCACCTGATCCAGCTCCATCTTGCCGATTTCCGAGCGCACGATGCCCGCAACCGTGGTGGCAATGGCGCTGTCGACATCCTTGATCCGGTAGACGGTCTTTTCCGGTGCGATCACCCGGTAGAACACCGAGGTTTCCACCTTGACCAGCACGTTATCCGTGGTGATGGCGTCTTGATGGGCGGTCGGCAACTGACGTTCCAGGATCGAGACTTTATGCGCGACACGGTCCAGAAACGGCACGGTAAAGTTGATGCCTGGCCCCAGAACCGAGCGCAGACGGCCCAGCCGTTCAACGACGTATTTATCGCTTTGCGGCACGATCCGCACCGCCTTGAACAAGGCCACGATGATAAACAGCGCGATGGCGGCAAACACCGCACCGCTGCCGAGGAATTGGTCGAAGTTCATGAAAATCTCCTGCTTCAAATCAAATGGGGCGGCTGGCGCTGTGATAAGGTGCCTTGAAATCGAAGTTTGCGCAACGGGCCGCTGCTTTCAAGCGCAGATGGTTTGGCGGTATGCGGCGGGATACCTTTCGGTTTGACCTTGCGCTATGTTATCGCTCACATTGCGCGGGGGAGTCGGTGCCATGTCATGCTTTGAAATCCACGACCCAGCCTTTGGCCGCTTTGTGTTGGGCAATGCGCCTTTGAAACAACTGGCAACCGGGTTTGATTGGGTCGAAGGTCCGGTGTGGTTTGGCGATGCCGGCTGTCTGCTGTTTTCCGACATCCCGAACGATAAAATCCTGCGCTACACGCCGGGTTTGGGGATTTCGACCTACCGCGCCCCGTCGAACTATTCCAATGGTCACACCCGTGACCGACAGGGTCGGCTGGTGTCTTGCGAGCATGGTTTGCGGCGGGTGACGCGGACGGAATTGGATGGCAGCATCACGGTGATTGCCGACAGCTATCAGGGCAAGCCGTTGAATTCGCCGAATGATGTGGTGGTGAAGTCGGATGGTTCGATCTGGTTCACCGATCCGCATTATGGCATCGGCTCGAATTACGAGGGCTTTGCCGCCCCGCAGGAACTGCCCTGCAACGTCTATCGCGTCGACCCGGATGGGGCGATGGAGGCCGTGCTGACGGATTTCAACTGCCCGAATGGTCTGGCGTTCAGCCCGGATGAGTCGCTGTTGTATGTCGCCGATACCGGACGGATGTATCAGGATGATCCGGCGCACATTCGCCACTTTTCCGTGGAGTCGGGGCGGCCGAAAAGCCGTGGCATCTTCCACACCATCGCTCCCGGCAAGGCCGATGGTATCCGCTGCGACACGGATGGCAATCTGTGGTCCTCGGCGGGCGATGGCGTGCATTGCATCGCCCCGGACGGGCATCTGATGGGCAAGATCCTTGTCCCCGAGAAAGTCTCGAATATCTGCTTTGGCGGGCGGGCCAAGCACCAGCTTTATATCACCGCCACCACCAGCCTATACGCCATCACCTTGAACCGCGTCGGAGTGCAGACACCATGACCCAATCGCAAATTGGCCTGATCGGCCTTGGCACCATGGGGGCGATGCTGGCCCTGAACATCGCGGAAAAGGGCTTTCCGATTGCGGTGTGGAATCGCACGGTTGCGGTGACGCATGGCTTCAAGGCCGAAGCCGGGGCATTGGCCGATAAGATCACCCCCTGTGAAACTTTGGCCGATCTCGTCGCCGCCATCGCGCCGCCACGCGCGATCATCCTGATGGTGCCTGCGGGGCAGGCGGTGGATGACATGATCGCGGCGTTGCGGCCGCTGATGGCGGCGGATGATCTGATCATTGATGCGGGCAACGCCTTGTTTCATGACACTGATCGCCGCTCAGCCGAGGCGGCGGTGCAGGGGCCGCATTTCATGGGCATCGGTGTCTCGGGCGGCGAAGAAGGCGCGCGGCATGGTCCGGCGATCATGGGCGGGGGCTTGCGGTCTGATTGGGATCGGGTGGCCCCGGTGCTGAACGCGATCGCGGCGCAGTATAAGGGCGAACCCTGCGCCGATTACATGGGGCCAGCCGGGGCGGGTCATTTCGTCAAAGCCGTGCATAACGGCATTGAATACGCCGATATGCAGATGATCGCCGAGGTGTATGGCGTGATGCGCGATGGTTTGGGGATGTCAGCGGCTGCGATTGCCGACACGTTCAAAGCGTGGAACCAAGGCCCGCTGCAATCCTATCTGATTGAGATTTCAGGCGAAGTCGCGGCAGCCACCGATACCCATTCCGGCAAACCGATGCTCGACATGATCCTTGACCGTGCGGGCCAGAAAGGCACCGGACGCTGGACGGTGATTGAGGCGCAGCATCTGGCCGCCACCATCCCCGCGATTGAAGCGGCGGTGATGGCGCGCAATCTGTCGTCGCGGTTGGAAGAACGTCTGGCGGGCGAGGCGGTGTTTGGCGCGGCGCCGCAAGCTGGTGCTGGTGTGACTTTGGCGCAGTTGGAACAGGCGATGATCGCGGGCAAAATCCTGTGCTACGCGCAGGGGTTCGCGCTGATTTCGGCGGCATCAAAGGCGTTTGATTGGCCGATGCCTTTGCCGGAAATCGCGCGGGTGTGGCGCGAGGGCTGTATCATCCGCTCGTCGATGCTGAACGACATGGCGACAGCGTTGACCGAAGACCCTGCACGCAATCTGATGCTGGCGCCGTTCTTTGCGGATCATCTGAAGGCGACGCATGGCGCTTTGCGGCAAGTGATCGCGGCGGGGGCGCTGAGTGGGCTGCCGCTGCCCGCTTTGGCCTCGGGTCTGGCGTGGTTTGACATGATGCGGACCGGGCGCTCCACCGCCAACATGATCCAAGCGCAACGGGATTTCTTCGGCGCGCATGGCTTTGAGCGGGTGGATGGCATCGCCGACAAACATGGGCCGTGGAGCGGGCACGGGATTTAAGCGCGGCGCAACCGATCTTCAAACGCAGCAAAGCGGGTGGCGTTTTGCCGGGTGATGGCAATGGCTTGCGCAGGCGTGACGGCTTGGAACATCACGGCATCGCGCGGGCGGCACTGCACGAAGGCGTCGAGATCAGCGTCAAGCACGGTGGCGATTTTCGGATAGCCGCCGGTGGTTTGGTGGTCCGCCAACAGCACCGTCGCCACGCCGTCGCCTGAAACCTGCACCGCGCCGCGCAGGATCGGCTCGGATGGGATTGAGAGTGCTGCGGCAGGCATCAAGGCAGGGCCACGCAGGCGCAGGCCCATGCGGTCAAACGCGTTTGTCATCTCAAAGCGCGCGGTGGTGAACGTCGTCAGGGTTTCGGCGGCGAAAAAGCGGTCTTGCGGGCCAAGCGTGCAGCGCAGCAGATGGCGCGGGCGGCTCCAGATTGGACAGGGGATCGGGCCTTCGCGGTCGGGGCGCATTTCCGCATCAGTGAGGATCAAGGTCTGCCCGGTGGTCAGCTTGCCGCCGCCGAAGCCTGAAGATCCGTGCGTTGCGCGGCTGCCCAGCCATTGCTTGGCTTGCAGGTTGCCCGCGAAGGCCAGGTACGTCCAACAGCCCCAAGGGCCGGGGCGGATGCTCAGGGTTTCCCCGGCGCTTAGGCTGAGGATGTTCCACGCGCCAAGTTTTCGGCGGGGCGTTTCGGCGATGAAACCACCGCCGACAAGGGCAAGGGTGATGGCTCCGGTCAAGCAATGCAGGGTGAGGCCACCAAGCGAGATTTCGATGCCCGGATGGCCCGCCGGATTGCCAAGCGCGGCGTTGGCAAGCGCAAAACTTGTGCGATCCATCGGACCGGAGGCGGGGACGCCATAGCGCATCAGGCCGGGGCGGCCTGCGTCTTGAATGCTGACATGCGGGCCTGCGAAGGCGACACTGAGGGTGGCACCGCTCATTTTGCCGCCTCATATTCGGCATACGAGATCCGGCGGAAGTGCACTTTGTCGCCGACATCGAACAGGAAGGGGTGGGCGGGATCCTCGGTCAGGATGCGGGTGGGGGATCTGCCGATGATCCACCATCCGGTTGGCATCACCAACGTGGTGACAAGGCATTGCGCGCCCGCGATGATCACCGATCCTGCCGCCACGCCGCGCAAAGGGGCGGGTTTGCGGTCCAGCCGGATCGCTTCTGGCACACCGCCGAGATAGGCGTAGCCGGGGGCGAAGCCATACAGGAACACTGCGTAGTCGCCGGAGAGATGGGCGTTGATCACCGCCTCGGGCGTAAGGCCGGTTTGCTGGGCGACGGCGGCCAGATCGGGGGCGAGGTCAGGATCGTAGCAGACCAGAACCTCGCGCTGGGCGGGTTTCGCCCGCGCGGCGGTTTTGGCGGTGAGAAGGCCACGCAGATGGGCGATGGCCGTCGGATGATCGGTGGTCAGCGGGTCAAATTCCACCAACAGGTTGACGAAGGCGGGAATCGCCTCGCGAAACCCCAAGAAAGGCTGCGCCGCCAGCGCCTGATCCAACCGCAGCACGGCCTCATGCGCGGCTTGGTCCAGCTTGGTGCCAAACTCAACCAGCACCGCGCGCTCGGCGATGGGGCGAAAGATTGGGGCGTTTGGGGTGGGGTGCATGGCTTACAGGAAGGCGGCGATGGTGACGCCTGCCGCACCCAGACGGCTGCGGAGGTGGCGGGCCATTTCGACCGCGCCGGGGCTGTCGCCATGCACACAGATCGACTGCGCGGCGAGCGGGATCGGATCACCGCCAACCACGGGCATCCGGCCGGACTCAAGGAAGCTCAGCAGGCGGGCAACGGCGGCATCGGGCTCATGAATCATCGCGCCGGGCTGGCTGCGTGGCACCAGCCGACCGCTGGGCAGATAGCCGCGGTCGGCAAAAATCTCGGAATATACCGGGATGGCAACGGCACGGGCGGCATGTTCCAGCTCGGTGCCGGAAATCGCCAACAGCGCCAGATCGGGCGAGATCGCCTTTACCGCCTGCGCTATCGCATCGGAAACGGCGCGATCATCGGCAGCAAGATTGGCCAGCGCGCCGTGCGGTTTGACATAGGCCACTCGCGTGCCTGCCAAAGCCGCCATCGCCTGCAAGCTGCCGATCTGCGCCGCGACCATGCGGCCCACCTCGGCCGGGGCCATCGGGATCACCCGGCGACCAAAGCCGAGCGGATCATTATAGCCGGGGTGCGCCCCCACGGTGACGCCGTTTTGCGCCGCCAATCTCAGGGTCTGATACATCGTCTCAGGATCGCTGGCATGACCGCCGCAGGCGATATTCGCGCTGGTCACAAGCCCCAGCATCGCCGTATCGTCGCCCATCGACCAAGGGCCGTAGCCCTCGCCAAGATCAGAGTTCAGGTCGATGCGCATTCTGTCGCCTTCATTACCGCTGCAAGGCCAGCATAGCCGCGAAAGCCGCGCGGGGCCAAGCCGGGTTAAAAGGCGATACTGTAGCGCATTCTGGCGCGGCCCTCATCCAGTGCCCGCAACGCGTCCGAGGCGTCTTGCAGCCGGATCACCTCAACCGGGCTTTCCAGCGGATCCGCCTGATGCAACGCCATCAGCGCCGCCATTTGCGCCCGCGTACCAACGCTGGTGCCGGTCAGCGTAATACCGGTCCATGTCAACCATTCTTGGCTGAGTGGCACAGGTTCGGCCACCATTGCCGCCGCAATGATTCGCCCCAAGGGTCGGGTCGCCGCCTGCATCGCAGGCCAGGTGCGGGTTGTGGGAGCGAAATTGATCGTGGCATGGGCGCGCAATGCGCTGGGCCAAGTGTCGGGCAGATTGGCGGTGGCGCGTTCGGTGGCCGTCGCCCCCAGCCGTCGCGCCATGTCCAACTTGGCCGGGTCAGTATCAACGGCCACCACCGTCGCCCCCCGCCGTGCTGCCAGTTGCACCGCGAACAGGCCCAAACCACCACAGCCAAAGATTGCGCAGATTTCGCCATGCGCCAGCTTTGCCCGCTCAATTGCGCCATAGGCGGTCAGCCCCGCACACATCAACGGGGCCAGAGCAGGGCCGTCGCCCGCCGGAACCTTCACCGCGAAAGCCGCCTGCGCTACCACATATTCGGCGAAGGTTCCCGGCACGTTGAAGCCATGCGCGCGCTGGGCGGCGCAGAAGCTTTCCTCCCCCGCCAGACAGAGATCGCAGACGCCGCAAGTGTCGTGCAGCCATGCCGCCCCGGCCCGTTCGCCGATCACCCAACCTTCGACGCCCGCGCCGATGGCCGCGACTTCACCCACACCCTCATGCCCCAGAATGAACGGATCGGGGGCGACTGCGGGCTGAGTGTCGCCCTTCCAGATATGCACATCGGAATGGCAAACCCCGCTGGCCTCCAGCCGGATCAGGATTTCCCCAGCTCCGGGCACGGGCACCGGCAGATCGACCAGCCGCAAAGGCTGGCCAAAGCCGTTCATCACCGCCGCACGCATCAACGCCATTTACAGACCCAAAGCGGCCTTCACCGCAGGCAGAGCAGGCTGGCCGTCAAAGGTGGTCACGTCCTTCAACCAAGCCTCAACCATCGCCGGGTGTTTCGCCATCATTGCAGAGGCGGCGGCGGGAAACTCCATGCCTTCGCCCATCACCATCTGCATCCCGGCGTTTTCATAGTCGATGTTGAAGGCGAGCTGGCTGAAGAACTTGGTCACATTCGGACAGGTCTGCGCATAGCCCTTGCGCGCAATGGTATAGACCGAAGCGCCGCCGAAATTTGGGCCAAACTCGGCATCGCCATCGGCGAGATAATCAATCTGATAGACGACATTCATCGGATGCGGTTGCCAGCCGAGAAACACGATCCAATCCTCGCGCGCAACCGAACGCTCCACCTCGGCCAGCATCCCGGCTTCCGAGCTTTCCACGATGGTCCAGTCGCCCAAGCCATGCGCATTGGCGGCGACCATATCCAGCAGCGGTTGGTTCGAGCCGGGTTCAATCGCGTAAATCTTCTTCTCAAACTGATCGGCATGGGCGGCCAGATCGTTAAAGCTATGCACGCCCGCATCGGCGACATATTTCGGCACGGCGAGGGTATATTTCGCGCCCTCAAGGTTCATCCCCAAGCGTTCGACCGAGCCATCGTCGAAAAACTGCGCATATTGCACATCCTGAAACGGCCGCCAGTTGCCCTGAAACACATCAATATCGCCGCGCTGCATCGACACGAAGGTGACATCGAGGCTCAGTAAGGTTTGGGTGGCGTCATAGCCTAACGCATTCAGGATGGTTTCGGCGGTGGCGTTGGTCAGGCCGATATCGGTCCAACCCAGATCCGACATCCGCACCGCCTTGCAGGCCTCGGGTTCGCCCGCCTGCGCTGTCCCCGTTGCCATCACTGTCATCACCAATCCTGCCAGAACCTTGCGCATGGTTTCCCCCCGTTTGCTGTGCCAAGCCTGCATCGGTGAAATTTATACGTCAATATAGTTTTTTGTATGTGCGTTCAGTTTTTTGATCTGCTACAAAAAACCATGACCAAAATCGCCTTCCGCACCCGTATCGAAGACCTCCGCCGCCGCGAATTGATCGAGGCCGCGCATCGCGTGTTCATGCAGCATGGGCTTGGCGGCATGACCACCAAGCGGATTTGCGAGGAAGCCGGCATGTCTGCGGGCATCCTGTCCTACTATTTCAAGGGCAAGGAAGATGTGCTGTTCGCCATGGTGCGGCTGAACAACCGACTGCTGATGGAGGCGGTGGCCAAGGGCCTTGCGCAAGCCACAACGCGCTGGGGCAGGCTTGAGGCGATCATCGGGGGCAACTTCCCCGAAGGGTTGTTCGAGCCGAACATCGCCAACGCTTGGCTCTCGGTCTGTGCGGCGTCGGCCACCAATGCCCGCTATGCGCGCTTGCAGCGGATTTTCTATGCGCGGCTGCAATCCAACCTCGCCTCGGTGTTTCGCGACGTGCTGCCCGAGGCGCGGTTTAAGCAGGTGGCCCTCGCGCTGGGCACGATGATTGACGGCCTCTGGCTCCGCCGCGCCACAGGAGAGGCGCTGTCACCGCAAGACTCCACAGCTTTGGTGCTGGGCGTTGCAACCGCTTTGCTGACCGAAGCGGAACGGGCGCAGTTGCAGGCTTGAGGCTTCGGCGGAAATGCCCCGCATCGCTTTGCCCTTTGCCGCGAATGCTTTAAGCTTGGCCAAAAGCAGGTTGGTGGAGGTTTACATGCAGGTCACGCGGCGCAATTTCTCATTCGGTCTCGCCGCGCTTGGGCTGTCTGCCTGCGTCGGCGGCGGCGGAGCGTCCAGTCGCGCCTCGGCTCCGGCCGTCATGCCGATGGTGCCCGATGCGGGCTTTGACGCTTGGGTGCAGGCTTTCCGCCCGCGTGCGGCTGCCAAAGGCATCTCGGATGCGACATTTAGCACGGCGTTCCGCGCCTCGGGCTTCATCCCCGGTGTGATCGAGAAAGATCGCAACCAGACCGAATTCACCCGCACCACCGAAGATTACCTCGCGATTGCCGCCAGCGATGAACGCCTCAACATGGGCCGTCAGGTTCTGGCGCAACAGATGTCTACCCTGCGCGCGATTGAAGCGCGGTATGGGGTAGAGCCGCATGTCGTCGCCGCCTTCTGGGGGCTGGAAAGTTTCTTCGGCACAAGGCGCGGCAATGTGCCGGTGATCTCGGCCTTGGCGACCTTGGCCTATGAGGGCCGTCGCGCGGCATTCTTTGAACAGCAACTGGTGGCGGCGCTGAAGATCTTGCAAAACGGCGACACCACGGTGCAGAACATGACCGGCAGTTGGGCGGGCGCTATGGGCCACACCCAGTTCATCCCGACCAGCTACCAAGCCTTCGCGGTGGATTTCAACGGCGATGGGCGGCGCGATATCTGGAGCGACGATCCCACCGATGCCCTAGCCTCAACCGCCGCTTATCTCTCGAAAAACGGCTGGACGCATGGTCAGCTTTGGGGCCAAGAGGTGACATTGCCCGCAGGCTTTGACACCGGACTTGCGGGCCGTGGCAAGGGGCGTTCGGATTGGGCCGATCTGGGGGTGCGCGGGGTGAATGGCGGTTTGGGCGGCAATGGCGCCGGGTCTTTGCTGCTGCCCGGTGGTGCGCGTGGCCCGGCGTTCCTGTTGTATCACAACTTCAACGTCATCCTGCGCTACAACAACGCGGAGAATTACGCGCTGGGCGTGGGCTATCTGTCAGACCGTCTGAACGGCGCGGGCCCGCTGCGCGCGGCATTTGGCCCGGATGCGCAGGGCATGACTCTGGCCGATCGGCAGGAATTGCAGCGCAAGCTGACGGCGGCGGGCTTTGACACCCAAGGCTCGGACGGGGTGATCGGCGCGAAGACCATTGCCGCGATCAGTGATTTCCAGCGCGCACGCGGCCTGCCCGTGACGGGTCAGCCCAGCATAGACTTGCTGCGGATGCTCTGAAGCCGTTAACGATTCCTTCACCACTGTCATGGCAGCCTTGCCGCCATGAGCAAACCCCGCGCCTTTCACGAAGCCTCGCTGCCGCTGTTTGCGGCGGAGGATGAGGCTGTGGGCGATGCTTTGCCCGGCAAACTGCCATCCTACATCGCCGACCACCGCAAACGCCTGCGCACGCGATTTATGGAGGGGGGTGCCACCGCCATCCCCGACTACGAATTGCTGGAACTGCTGCTGTTCCGCGCCATCCCCCGGCAGGACGTGAAGCCCTTGGCGCGCGAATTGCTGGATACGTTCGGCGATTTCAACCGCGTCGTCACCGCCGTGCCCGCCCGCCTGATGATGGTCAAAGGCGTGGGCGAAGCCGTGGTGCAGGAACTCAAAATCGTCGAGGCCGCCGCACAACGCATGATGCGGGCGCGGGTGATGAACAGGCCCTTGCTGTCGTCATGGGATGCCCTGCTGGACTATTGCCATACCGCGATGGCGCACCGCGAAACCGAACAATTCCGCATCCTGTTTCTGGATCGCAAAAATGTGCTGATCGCGGATGAGGAACAGGCCAAGGGCACCGTCGATCATGTCCCCGTCTACCCGCGCGAGGTGGTGAAACGTGGGCTGGAACTGAACGCCTCGGCGCTGATCCTGGTCCATTATGTGGCGTGCCACAAAATGGACCTTTTGTGCCCCGTTTTCTTATGTGCCCCACGGTCAAGATCGGTAGCTCT
>CAYLYV010000127.1:0-13701 GCA_964387655.1 uncultured Cypionkella sp.
AGGTTTCCTTCTTGGGTCAGAGCTCGGTGAGGATGCGGTCATAGACCGCCATCACCTTGACGATGTGGGATTGGGTCTCGGCGTAAGGTGGCACGCCGTCGTATTTGCGGACTGCTTCGGGGCCAGCGTTGTAGGCGGCAAGGGCAAGCTCCAGGCTGCCAAAGGCGGCCATTTGCTCCAGAAGATAGCGTGCGCCACCGTCGAGGTTTTCGATGGGGTCGGCAGGATCAACGTTGAGGTAATCAGCCGTGCCGGGCATTAGCTGCGCGAGACCCAGAGCACCCGCATGGCTGACGACCCCTTGAGCGTAATTGCTCTCGACCTTGATCATTGCCTGAAAGAACGCGGCCCATTCGGCGGGCGAAAGGTCCAGCCGCGCCAGAGCCGGATGGTCCTGATAGCGGGTGGCAATCAACCGAATCGAGGGCAGGACATCCCTTGGGGCTGCAACCCCTTTGGTGCTGTAGGAGACGTCGGCTGCCGCTTGTGCCTCCTCCCCTTCCCGGGTCTCTTGTTCACCCTGATCAGGGCGGAGCGGTACAATCAGCTGTCCCTGCCCATCATAGCGCAGAACAGATGTATCAAGCGACGCAAGTTGGACGCCACCCCCCTGCCCTTCAGGCTCATTCCACCGGATCACTTCCGCCCGTGCGGCTCCGCATACCAATGCCGACAGCGCCAGCGACAGCAGGCACGTCGAGATGGTCGAGGTTGAGCTTGCCGAAACCGAGCCCGAACATGCCGATCGGCGAGTTGACGATGCGTTCCCGCGCAAGGGCCGTGACCAGAAGGAAACGCTCGCCCAACGGGCTGACAACGTAGAACAGCCATTCCCCCGAGAAGCGCTCGTCGGGGTTGGGCGCGGAAACACACTCGATCTCAACAGTCGCTCCTTCGGATGCGGCCAGTTTGCGGAAATCGCGTTCCAGCAAGACAGGCAATGCGCGCCGTTTGGTATTCATGGGGTCCCCTCGGATCATCTGTTGGGAACGTTGTATCGCAGATTTCTTTGTGAGGCGATGCCTAACAGAAAGTATGGCGTATTCAACACAAAAATGACAAACACGATAAAAGAAGGCTGTGAGCGCCGACGGATGAAGGGTCGGATGTTTGGTCAAGGCCAGCGGTCAAAGCCTTCCTCAGCCGGAAAAATGGAGCCGGAATATGAGCGCGCGAAGTTGAAAAAAGCCCAAGAAATATTGAGGCATTGTCCTCTCCCAGGCGCGACTTCTTGGTTCCGCAAAGCGCACCAAATGTGCCGACAGGCTCGGCTGCTGCCCGGACTCTGCGTGGTGGTCTCGGTGAACTCCGCAGCCTTTGCGCAACCAGAGGTGATTCGCTGTCTGGCGCCCGAGGTACCGATCACCGCCCTGCCCGAGGCGGTTCTCTCCGAGTACCGCGCAGAAATCGCGGCCGAGTTCGAGGCGTATTTCGCGGATCTGAGCGATCACATCGCCTGTCTAGACAGTGAGCGCAGTCGCGCTTTGTCCGAAGCCCGCGTGGCCACCGAGGCCTACTCAACCTTCCTCAACGTCCCCCCAGCCCAAAAGGACCTCCCGTGAAACCTTTCCTCCCTGCCCTGCTCCTTGGTCTTGGCCTCTCCACCGCAACCGTCACACCGGCAGCCGCCTATCCGGTCGATTGCGCGATTCTTCTGTGCCTTGCCGGGGGCTGGCCCGCGTCTGCGGAATGCGCCCATGCCCGCGCAGTCTTCATCCGCCGCATCACGCCTTGGCCGATCGAGCCGCCGCTTCAGATATGGAACTGCCCAATGCGGGCGAGTTTCCGCGGCGAGCAGCGGCCGATTGAGCGTCTCTACGATATCGCATTCCGGGCTGATTTGGCTCCACCAGCCTTGTCGCTGCCGGGTGTGGCGGCCGCGCCGATCCTTGTCGACGCTCAGGCCGATGTCGACATTTCCGATACCGCTTTCGACTTCGTCCGTTCGATCCGAGTGTTTGAGATAACCTACCAGCAGCGCCGCAATCGGGATGGCGACTGCAACAGCTGGGGGACCGTCTACATGGGCACCTACGGCGAACAAGGGGACTACAGCCGCAGGCGGAGCGGCGTGTCCGCCGTGCCAGAGGCCTCAGACTTCAGCATTCCGGCCAGTTGCGGAAATTACTGGCACCGCTCGGTCTTTGTCGAATGGCGAGACTATGAGGGCACCTACGGAAATGAGGAGGTGCACTACTAACCGCCGCGATCTCCGCCCTTAACCACACCGGAAAACCACCCCCCAGAAACAGAAACGACGCCAGACCATAGGTCCGACGCCGCGCTGATTTCTCCGTTGCACGAGAAATGTATCGCGAGTGAAGCACCCGTTCAACCGGCAAAGCATTTTGCCCGAACGAATTTTTGCGCCCTATCGTCTGGCGTCCTAAAGCCAGGACGACACTCCCATGAACCTGACCGCCGGCGCCATTCTGCGCCGCATTACTAAAGCCGACCTTTCGGCCGCAAGTCATAAGCTCGCGACGATCATCCTCGACGGCATTGCTTGGAAGGATGGCTACAATGGCCTCGAGCGCGGGGCAGCCGCGTTTACGCTCGCGCATCTGGCCGAGAGGATGGGGGTGTCGCGGCAGCATCTGATGGGCTTGCTCTCAGAACTGGTCGAATCCGCTCTGGCGCTGGTTCGTCGGAAGTCAAACGGCAAGTTTGCGTGATGGCTCTTCCGCTTCGATGGGTCAGACGATGAGGTTACTTCGCCAGATGTCGTGTCAGCCACAGGCGAGCCATCTCTATATAGAGATTCTAAGAACAAAACTATATTCGCAGGAAGCATCAAAAATGACGCGAAGACAAACGTCTTTAACACGCCTTGGGCGGAACTGATCAGGACTGCAAAATCGTCCCTTTCCTGTTGGAATGTAGACAACGGCAACCTCAAAGAACGCTTTACCTACCAATCCCCCGCGCATCCGAAGCTACCTGTCATTTCTCCTTTCGCAGCAGTCCCGCTGTTCCAGCGTGCGGCGTGACCCCAGATAGTTGAACGGTTCCAACGCCAGCTGGCGATCCAGAAGAAGAAGGGCACTCTGGTTGATCGCGCACGTGCCAAAGCGCTGTTATTCCGCCTCGCGCGGCAAGAACGTGATGTCTGGGTCACTTGGTCTGCCCGGGTGGCACCCGACTCTGGGGCGGCGAAGGCCTCTATGGCGGTCCCGACGCCAGAGCCGTAAGCCTTTTCAGCTTGCAATACTTCAACAGCCACCCGGCTATCGTAATTTGGCGCGACCACAATTTGCCCACCAGCCGCTTTGAACCGACCGACCTGCACAGGTGTCAGAACTGTGTCAGCGCCGATCACAGCGTCCTTCGCAAACCGACCACTCATGCGATTGATGCTGCCCAACGCATTTGGTGGGTTGAGTGGTACTTCGACAATTGGGAACCCTCATCCAGCAACGCGCCAACGACGGGCAAGCCGGTGTCTGGCGTTAATCCTCGTCGCCGTCCTCGCACCGCCAGTTCAAGATGGCCAAGACCTCACTTCTCAGGAAAGCCGTGCAATCAGATGGAGATCAGGCGCGGCACAAATACTTGACAGGTCCAGCTTGATCCGGCCCTCGCTGTATCGCATTGGGCAATTTGGAACCGCTGGCCGTAGTGCGCACAAGTCCAAACCGGGGCACAATCGCGTGGCGCGGGCGCCCGTTCTGCATCGATCTTGATTGCGCCGACACGGTGTCGCCCGGCAGAGCGGATCAGCTCTACACAAACCGCAAATCCCTCACCTGACAATCACTCTGGTGAACGCCCGAGGGCTATGATGGCTGACAGAACCGCACTTCGATATGTCCTGAACCTGTCGTTTTGAAGGCCTGTAGAAATCAGGTCTTGACCTCAGCCGGCGTTGGTTTTTCGGCGGGTGAGGTGCAGGCAAGGGTGGTGCCCATGCCTGTCAGAATGTCATTGCATGTCGGTTTTCGTCAGAGCCCCTTGGATCGGTAGGCCTCTGCGACGCGGCCAATGGAAATGCAATAGGCCGCCGTGCGCAGATCTGTCACCCGCGAATCGCTGTGCCAAAGGGCGCGCATAGATTGGTAGGCCGTGCGCATCGTGTCATCCAGACCCGAGCGGACCAGTTCCAATTCGTCCGCGCCCCGCAGGAACGCTTGCTTGAACCTTTCCGACAAGGTCCACCCCATGTTCAGTTGCGCTGCCAGTTGCTCCAACTCGTCCACCAACATGTGATTGCGCGCTTCGTCATGCCGACGTTGCATCCGGCCAAAGGGAATGTGGCTAAGGTTCTTGACCCATTCGAAATAGGAAACCGTCACACCGCCCGCATTGGCGAACAGGTCCGGAATGATGACAACCCCGCGCGCGCACAGGATTTGATCCGCCTCGGCGGTGACCGGGCCATTGGCGGCCTCAAGGATCAGTCGGGCACGGATCGCAGGGGCGTTTCCGGCGTGAATTGCCGCCTCCATCGCGGCGGGGATCAGGATGTCACATTCCGTTTCCAGGGCTGCGGCCCCATCGGCGCTGTAATTGCCCCCGGGAAAACCCGCTACGGCCCCGGTTTGCTTCAGATGCGCAACCAGCGCCTCAATGTCCAAACCATCCGGATTGAACACCGCACCGTCCCGTTCAATCACGCAGATGATCTTTGACCCATCCTCTTGCGACAAAAAGCGCGCAACGTGGCTGCCGACATTGCCAAGCCCCTGCACGACCACGCGCTTGCCTTGCAAACTGCCCGTCAGCCCCGCGATCTGCACATCTTCGGGGTGGCGAAAGAACTCGCGCAACGCGTATTGCAGCCCACGCCCGGTGGCCTCGACCCGGCCCACGATCCCGCCCGCACTTAGTGGTTTGCCGGTAACACAGGCGCGGGCGTTGATATCGGTGGTGAACATGCGCGCGTATTGATCAGCCATCCATGCCATTTCACGCTCGCCCGTGCCCATGTCCGGCGCCGGTACGTTCTGGCTGGGGCTGATCAGGCCGCGCTTGGCCAATTCATAGGTAAAGCGCCGGGTGATCTGTTCCAGTTCATGCTCTTCCCAGGCCCGTGGATCAATGCACAGACCGCCTTTTGAGCCGCCAAAAGGCGTTTCAACCAGTGCGCATTTATAGGTCATCAACGCCGCAAGCGCTTCGACCTCGTCCTGATTGACGTCCATCGCATAGCGGATGCCACCCTTTACAGGTTCCATATGTTCGGAATGGACCGAGCGATAGCCGGTAAAGGTCTGAATCTCTCCGCGCAGCCGCACCCCAAACCGCACCACATAGGTTGAGTTGCACACACGGATTTTCTCCTCAAGCCCGTAGGGCAAATCAAGGATCTTGGCGGCACGACGGAACATCGCATCGACAGAGTCGCGGAAAGTAGGAGCGTTCATTTTAGGCCTCTTGGCATGTGAATGGGTTGTACCCGCTGCAGGCTGCAAGGGGTGTCGGGTTGTGTCGGACCACCATCTTTTGTCGTAGGGCTACAGCTTGCTGATCAGTTCCGGCACCGCAGTGAACAGGTCCGCGACCAACGCATAATCGGCCACCTGAAAAATCGGCGCCTCTTCGTCCTTGTTGATCGCCACGATGACCTTGCTGTCCTTCATGCCCGCAAGGTGTTGAATAGCACCGGAAATTCCGACCGCCACATAAAGCTGCGGAGCCACGACCTTGCCGGTCTGGCCGACCTGCCAGTCGTTCGGCGCATAGCCAGAGTCGACGGCCGCGCGTGATGCACCGACCGCAGCGCCCAGCTTGTCCGCCAGCCCCTCGATCAGGTCGAAGCTTTCCTTCGATCCCACGCCGCGCCCGCCTGACACCACAATGCCCGCAGAGGTCAGCTCTGGCCGATCAGACGTGGCCACCCGGTCCGCGACCCAAGCCGACAGCCCGGCCTCGCCCGGCCCGCCGATTTTCTCAACGCTGGCCGAACCACCCGCGCCAACGGCAGTGAAAGTGGCGGTGCGCACGGTGAAAACCTTGGTCGCATCGGTGGATTTTACCGTCTGCACTGCGTTTCCGGCATAGATCGGACGCTCAAACGTGTCGGCATCGATCACCGCCACCGCGTCAGAGATCACCATGACGTCCAGCAAAGCCGCGACGCGCGGCAAAACGTTCTTGTTGAACGCCGTCGCTGCCCCGCAAATATGGCTATAGCCACCGGCCAGACTAACCACCAAAGCAGCAGTGGATTCCGCCATCCCGTGGCAATAGGCGTGGTCATCGGCGAACAACACCTTGGAAACGACCGACAAAGTGGCAGCCTCGGCCGCCGCCGCATCGCCGCCGGTGCCCGCGATCAGCACATGTACGTCGCCCAAACCGGCCACAGCCGCCAAGGTTTTGGCCACGGCATCGGTTGCCAAAGCGCCCTCATTTACATCCGCAATCAGAAGAACGGCCATCAGATCACCCCTGCTTCGTCTTTGAGTTTTGCAAGCAATTCGTCCACCGAGGCCACCTTGACGCCCGCTTTGCGGCCCGCAGGTTCCACGGTTTTCACCACGTTCAAACGCGGGGTCACATCGACACCGTAATCAGCCGGGGTCTTGGCCGCCAAAGGCTTCGCCTTGGCCTTCATGATGTTCGGCAAGGACGCATAGCGCGGCTCGTTCAGACGCAGATCCACGGTCACAATCGTTGGCATCTTCACCGAAATCGTCTGCAAACCGCCATCGACTTCGCGTGTAACCACTGCCTTTTCACCGTCAATCGCCAGCTCTGACACAAACGTCGCTTGCGACCAACCCAGCAGCGCCGACAGCATCTGCCCGGTAGCATTCATATCGTTATCAATGGCTTGCTTGCCGCACAGCACCAAACCGGGGGCTTCTTCGCGCACCACGGCGGCCAGCAGTTTGGCCACGGACAGCGGTTCGATGTCGGTCTGCACGTTGTCGGTCGCCTCGATCAGAATCGCGCGGTCCGCACCCATAGCCAAGGCGGTGCGCAGGGTTTCCTGTGACTGCTTGACGCCGATAGACACTACCAAAACCTCGGTCGCGATGCCCTTTTCCTTCAAACGGATCGCTTCTTCGACGGCAATTTCATCAAAAGGGTTCATCGACATTTTCACGTTCGCAAGATCGACACCAGAGCCGTCTGCCTTGACGCGCACCTTTACGTTGTAGTCGATCACCCGTTTAACAGGCACCAAAACTTTCATTGCAATCCTCCTTTACCTCGTGGGAACGGGGATTTCCCCGCGATAATCGTAGAATCCGCGTTGGGACTTGCGGCCAAGCCAGCCGGCCTCGACATATTTCGTCAGCAGCGGGCAGGGGCGGTATTTGGTGTCGGCCAGCCCTTCGTGCAGCACGTTCATGATCGCAAGGCAGGTATCCAGCCCGATGAAATCGGCCAGCTCCAAGGGGCCCATCGGGTGATTCGCACCCAGCTTTAGCGCACCGTCGATGGATTTGACCGAGCCCACGCCCTCATACAGCGTGTAAACGGCCTCGTTGATCATCGGCATCAGGATGCGGTTCACGATGAAGGCGGGGAAGTCCTCGGCGCTGGCAGAGGTCTTGCCAAGTCGCCCCACCACGGCGAGCAACGCATCATAGGTTTCCCCATCCGTCGCAATTCCTCGAATAAGTTCAATAAGTTGCATCACCGGCACCGGATTCATGAAGTGAAACCCCATGAATTTCTCGGGCCTGTCGGTCCGGCTGGCCAGCCGAGTGATGGAAATCGACGAGGTGTTGGAGGTCAGGATGGTTTGCGGTGCCAAATGCGGCAAGAGGCCGGCGAAAATCTTGTTCTTGATATCTTCCTTTTCCGTCGCCGCCTCGATGATCAGATCGCAGGGGCCAAGGTCGGCCAGAACCAGCGTGGTTTTGATCCGCGCCATGGCATCGGCCTTGGCCTGCACTGAAGTCTTGCCCCGCGTCACCTGACGTTCCAGATTGCGGTCGATAGTGGCAATTGCCGCTTCCAGCCCCGCAGCCGAGATATCGTTCAGCAGCACATCATAGCCAGCCTGCGCAAAGACATGGGCGATGCCGTTGCCCATCTGGCCCGCCCCCACGATGCCAACAGATTGAATCATAGCCCCTGCCCCGCCCGAATTGCCTGCGCCATGACCAGACCCAGCACGCGCTGAGCCGCCCCGTCGGACCGCGAGTTCAGCAGCACCGGCACCAAGGCCCCCAGAACGATGCTGCCGGTTTGGGCCCCACCATGCAGCTTCCATGCCTTGACCGTCGCATTGCCAGACTCGATATTGGGAAACAGGATCAGATCGGCCTGCCCCGCCACATCAGACCCTTGCAACCCCTTGGCTTTGGCGGCCTGCGCCGACAGCGCCACGTCATAACCGAAAGGCCCGTCAACGATCAGGCCCGGCAATTGCCCCGCCCGGCTTTCTGCGGAAAGTGCCGCAGCGTCGACGGTGGCGGGCTGGCGGTCTGAAACCTTTTCGGACGCCGCAATGGCTGCCACGCGCACCTGCGACAGCCCCAGGCCCAGAAACAGGGGGCGGGCATTTTGCAGGATGGCCCGCTTTTGCTCCAGGCTGGGCAAGGGGATGATGCCGTTATCCGTAGCCCCGATCAGGCGCGGCACAGAAGGCATTTGCGCCAGTGTCAGGTTGGACAGCACCCCCCCAGAACGGATGCCGGCTTCGCGGTCAACAATGGCACGCAGATACGCTGCGGAATCGACGTGGCCCTTCATCAGCACATCCGCCCGCCCGGCCCGCACTTCGGCCACAGCAAGGGTGGCCACCGCTTGCGGGGTGTCTGCGTCCAGCAAGCGCAACTGATCGCGCCAAGCCTCGGGGACAAGGGCCTGCATCGCAGTCAGATCTCCGGTCAAGGTGGCCGAGGAGATCAGCCCTGCCTCAAACGCGGCCACCACACCTGCCATCACGGAGGGATCATCGCCACCCGCCACCGCAAGATGCATCGGCGCACTTCCCTGCATCGCCGTGCGCAGGGCGTCAAAACTGCGGATCACCATGCTGCCACCCTTGTGTCTATCGGCCATGTCATCGCGGCCTCTTGCCCGGCCAGCACCCGCGCAGCCCCTTCGGCCAAAGCGCGGGATTCGTCTGATCCGGGGTAAACATGCAGAGGCGCCAGCGCCCCGCAGCGGGCACGGATCGCCGCCACCACCCGCGCGCTATGCGCCATCCCACCCGTCAGGATCAGCCCATCCGGCGCGAAATCCAGCACCGCGGCCATAGCCCCGATTGCGCGGCCCACCTGATACAGCATCGCGTCATGGATCAACGCGGCTTTCTCGTCGCCCGCGTCAATCATTGCCTCGACACGGCGCATGTCCTTGGTGCCCAGATAGGCAAAGGCCCCGCCCTGCCCGTAAAGCCGCTTCAGCAGCGTGGCCTTCTCATATTTCCCGGAATAACACAGCTCGATCAGCGGGATAGGAGGAAGGCCCCCTGCCCGCTCTGGCGAAAACGGCGAGACTTCCATCCGGTTGGAGCTGTCCACGATCCGCCCACCTTTCAGCGCCGCAATCGAAAATCCCGCACCAAGATGAGCGACAACAGCGTTCAACTCATGAAAGGGCTTGCCCAGTTCATCGGCCAGCCTGCGCCCACAGGCGCGGATGTTCAGCGCATGAACAAAGCTGAAGCGTGGAATCTCGGGAAAGCCCGACACCCGCGCCACGGGTGGCAGTTCATCGACGGACACCGGATCAACGATATAGGCAGGACAGCCGTGGCTGCGGGCAATCGCCTCGGCCAAGGGCGCACCAAGGTTCGAGGCGTGGTGATAGACGGGACTATGCAGCGCGAAGTCCACCAGATCGGCATTCACAGCGATCACCCCCGCAGGCACCGGGCACAGCATCCCGCCCCGCCCCGCCACGGCTGCCAGTCGCACGCCCCCCGGCACCGTATCCAGAAAAGCGCGCAACGCGGCCGTGCGGTGGTCCAGCTGTGCTGCGATAGTGTCAAACCCCGCCATCACCGTTTCGTCGTGTTCGACCGTTTCCTCAAGCAGGGACTGCACCTGCCCACGTTGCGGCAAGAACAGGCCAATACGGGTGGTGGTTGTGCCGGGGTTGATGGTAAGGATCATGTCTTTGCCCATCACCCTAGCCCGCATAGCTGTAGCTGGTTTTGACGCTGGTATAAAACTCCACCGCATGACGTCCCTGCTCGCGCGCGCCCTGGCTTGATCCTTTGGTGCCGCCAAAGGGCACATGGTAATCGACCCCCGCCGTGGGCAGGTTCACCATCACCATGCCCGCCTTGACGCCATGCTTGAAAGCGCGAGCGTGGCGCAGGGATGCGGTGCAAATCCCCGCCGACAGCCCAAAGGGGCTGTCATTGGCAACCGCCAAGGCCTGATCAAAATCATCGACCTTGATGACTGCGGCACAGGGGCCAAAGATTTCCTCTTGCGCCACCCGCATCGCGTTTTCTGCTCCCACAAACAGCGCGGGCGACTGGAAATACCCTGGCTCGCCAAGGGCTTCGCCACCGATCACCGTGCAGCCCTCCGCGCGCGCCAAAGCCACATAGCGCAGGTTGCTTTGCAGTTGGGCGTCAGATGCAACCGGCCCCATCTGGCTGCCCGCCTCCAGTGCCGGACCCACCCGCAACGCCTGCATCTGGCGCGACAGTTCCGCGACAAAGGCGTCATGGATGCCCGCCTGCACGATCAACCGGCTCGACGCCGTGCAGCGCTGGCCGGTGGAAAAGAACGCGCCGTTCAGGCAGGCGGCAACGGCCGTTGGCAGATCGGCATCATCCAGAACCACCATCGGATTCTTGCCGCCCATTTCCAACTGCAGCTTCTTCATCGTCTCAGCCGCCGCCCGCGCAATACCTCGCCCGGTCGGCACCGATCCGGTAAAGGAAATGCCAGCAATCAGCGGGTCGGCCACCAGCGCCGCACCAACCCGCGCACCCGATCCCATCACCAGATTGAACATCCCAGCAGGGCACCCGGCCTGATGGATGATCTGCGCCAGCAGATGCGCAGTGCCCGGGGTCAGATCGGCGGGCTTGAACACCACTGCATTGCCGTAAGCCAGCGCGGGTGCAATCTTCCAGGCTGGAATGGCAATCGGAAAATTCCACGGGGTGATCAGCCCCACCACACCCAATGGAGCGCGCAGAATCTCGATATCCACATTCGGGCGCACCGATGCCAGCGCCTCACCGGACATCCGCAAGGCTTCGCCCGCGTAAAAGCGGAATATCTGTGCGGCGCGGCGGGTTTCGGCAATCGCTTCGGGCAGAATTTTGCCCTCTTCCCGCGCCAGCATGGTGCCGATTTCAACCGCCCGCGCCTCGATCAGGACGGCGATCTTGTCCAGAACGTCGGCGCGCGGTTGTGGGCCACCGTTGAACCACGCGGATTGAGCGGCGAAGCCCGAAGCCGCTGCACGCGCCACATCTTCGGGACTGCCACTGGCGTAAAGCCCGATCAGGTCGAACGGATCGGATGGATTGCGGTTTTCAGAGATATCATCGGCGCCAACCCACTGGCCAGCGATCAGATTCAGATGCACTTCAGACGTGGCGGACCCTTTGGCAAAAGTGGGCCTGCACGCCCAAAAGGCGGATCATGCAGGCCCAGTCGGGGGAGGAAAGATCAGGCGGTTTTCTGGATCGCAGCCTCAACCGAGGCTTCGATGATGTCCAAGGCCTCGGCCAATTGATCCATCGGGATGGTCAGGGGCGGCAACAGACGGATAACGTTATAGCGGGTGCCGCAAGACAACAGGATCAGCCCGCGCGCCTCGGCCTCGGTCACGATCGCCGCTGTGAGCGCCGCGTCAGGGGCGCGGGTTTCGCGGTCCTTGACCAGCTCGAACGCGTTCATCGCGCCCAGCCCGCGCACATCGCCGATGCAGGCCATGCCCTGACGCAGCGCCATCGCGGTAAGTCGGTCGCGGATGATCTGGCCGATCTGGTCGGCCCGCGCGCACAGGTCTTCGTCGGCAATCACATCCAGCACAGCGTTGGCGGCGGCAATCGACAACGGGTTGCCCGCATAGGTGCCTCCGACCCCGCCCGGCATTGGCGCATCGACAATCTCGGCCCGCCCCGTCACCGCCGAAAGCGGAAAGCCCCCCGCAAGCCCCTTGGCCATCGTCACCAGATCGGGCGCGACCCCGGCATGGTCAAAGCCGAACATCCGGCCGGTGCGTGCCATGCCCGCCTGAATTTCATCAGCGATGAACACGATGCCAAATTGGTCACAAATCGCTCGAATGGCGCGCAGAAAACTGAACGGTGCGATGTTAAATCCGCCTTCGCCCTGCACCGGCTCTATGATGATTGCCGCCACGCGCTCGGGATCGACCGAGCTGGCAAACAGGCGCTCCAATGCCGCAATTGCCTCGGCCTCGGAAACACCGTGGAAATCGTTCGGGAAGGGGGCATGCACGATCTCGGGCGGCATCGCGCCGAAGCCCTTTTTATAGGGCGCAACCTTGCCGGTCAGCGCCATACCCAGCAGGGTACGACCATGAAACGCGCCGGAGAACGAGACGACACCCGACCGCCCGGTAAAGGCCCGCGCCATCTTTATTGCGTTCTCCACGGCCTCGGCTCCGGTGGTTACCAGCATGGTTTTCTTAGGAAAACCACCCGGTGTCAGCGCATTCAGGCGCTCGGCCAGGGTTAGATAGCTTTCATAGGGCGCGACGTGAAAGCAGGTGTGGGTAAAGTCCTGGGCCTGTGCGGCAACAGCCGCCATCACGCGCGGGTGGCGGTGGCCGGTATTGTTGACGGCGATGCCTGCGGCAAAGTCGATAAAGCGGCGACCCTCGGCATCCCAAAGCAGGGAGTTTTCGGCGCGGGTGGCATAGATGCCGCGCGTTCCGACCCCACGCGCCACAGCGGCGGTCTTGCGGGCGATCAGGGCGGCGGTGGTGGATTGGGTCATAGCGTGCTCCGATGATTCACTGTATATTGCGATATCACTGCTCAAGATATTGAGCAACATATTTCCGAAAGTTGCACAAATTTCTTGCCTGACCTATGCTTCATGCGGACAAGGGGGCGAGATGATTCAAGATTTTGACGTGGGTAGCCGGCTGAAAGAGATGCGCGTGGGCGCTGGTCTATCGCAGCGCCAATTGGCCGAGGCTTCGGATGTGCCGCACGGCCAGATTTCGATGATCGAAACCAACCGGTCCAGCCCATCTGTGTCCTCCTTGCGCAAGATACTGGGCGGGTTGAAGGTCACCATGTCGGAGTTCTTTGAACCTGACGCCCCGCAGACCAGCGCGGTTTTCTTCAAGCCCCATGATCTGCGCGATCTTACGACGCGGCTTTACACCAAGACGGGTGCCACGGGTGGGCGCATCACGTTGCAACAAGTGGGGGATGCCAGGGCACATGGATTGCAAATCCTCTATGAACGGTATGAAATCGGTGCCGACACGGGCGAGACGATGCTTGAACACGTTGGCAACGAAGGCGGCCTGGTGATTTCAGGCGAGATCGAAGTGACTGTGGGAGAGCAGATGGCGGTCCTGAAAGCGGGCGACAGCTATCTCTTCGATTCGACAGCCCCACATCGTTTCCGCAATTTGGGCGACCGCGAGGCCATTGTGGTTTCGGCCTGCACGCCGCCCTATTTGTAAATTGCGCGCCCCACCTTGGCGGAGGGCCGGGCGCGCAGACGCCTTATTTCGCGATCAGAACGTCCATCGGGACGGGCTCGGAAATGCGCCATTCGTCGACACGGGCAGGCTTGCCGCCAGTGATTTCGATGATCTGCATCAGCGCGGTGTTCT
>CAYLYV010000128.1:0-13524 GCA_964387655.1 uncultured Cypionkella sp.
ACCTTCATGTCGGTGTCGATGCCAAAGACCTCGCGAACCGAGATTTCTTCGGTGGGTTTCATAATCGTATCTGCCATTGCCCGTCGCCCATATCAAACTGGCGGGCTTTAGCCCGCGATCCTATCCGTTTGTGGAACATAACGGGCAGGGCTGCAAGGGGCGGGGATCACGCGATTTCCGTTCTGCATCGCTTCTGCGTGAGAACATGAAACTTATCGGCGGAATGCCCCGTTGTTAGGATACAATCACCGGACCTAAGAGGAGAAATGCCATGCGCCGCCGCAGTTTTCTAGCCTCCGTTGCCCTGCTTGCTTTGGCCTCGCCGCTGCGGGCTGAGACGTTTGAAATTACGCTGACCGAAGCCGAATGGCGGGCCAAGCTGAGCGATATGCAATACCGCGTGCTGCGCGAGGCCGAGACCGAACGGGCGGGGTCCAGCCCGCTGGACGACGAACACCGCAAGGGCACGTTCCTGTGTGCGGGCTGTGATTTGCCGCTGTTTGCGTCTGAGGCGAAGTTTGATAGCGGCACCGGCTGGCCGTCATTTTTCCAGCCGTTGGAGGGGGCGGTTGGCACAAAGGATGACAGCAGCCTGTTTGCCACCCGCACCGAGGTGCATTGCCGCCGGTGTGGCGGGCATTTGGGGCATGTGTTTGACGATGGCCCGAAACCCACAGGACTGCGCTATTGCATGAACGGGGCGGCGCTGAAGTTCTTGCCGGCTTGAGGTGGGGAAATTTGTCGCCGCGTGCAGCGCGTAGGATAGACAGGACAGGGCTTGCCCGCTACCGATAGGCCAAGCGGGAAGAGGTCCGCGCCGCTTTCGGAGTGCTTGCATTTGGCCAAACCAGCCTCGCCCCTGACGATTTCCGCCACCGAGACCCTCAAGCGGGTGCTGGATGGCCCCCCGGATGCGGCGCGGCTGGAGCAGGCGTTTCGGCATCTGGCGAAGTGGCGGTCTGAGCTGATTTCCAACACTCTGGTCGAACGCTCTGGCAGCAAGGTGTTGTCGGGACCGTTCAAGGGCATGGAGTATCCGGTGCGGGCCTCGGAAGGTTCGCGGTCGGCGCGGTTGTTGGGGGCCTATGAGGCGAGTTTGGCCCCGGTGATCGAGGAGATTGTCACCAAAGCCTATCCGGTGGTGATCGACGTCGGCTCGGCCGAGGGCTATTACGCCGTGGGTCTGGCGCGGCGGTTGCCAAAGGCGCGGGTGCTGGCGCGCGATGCCAATCCGAAAGCGCAGGCGTTGTGTGCGGCACTGGCCGTTGCGAATGGCGTGGCGGAACGGGTGGAAATTGGCGGGCTGATGGATCATGCCGATTTCGATCTGTGCCGCGCGCAGAAAACCCTGGTGGTCTGCGATATTGAGGGCGCGGAGGGCGAATTGCTGGACCCGGTGCGCGCGCCCGGCCTGCGGGCGGCGGATATTCTGGTGGAATCGCATGATTGCCTGCGCCACGGCCTGAGCCATCTGATTGTCGAGCGGTTCAAGGCCACCCATCATATCCGGGTGATCGGACGACGGTTGGACGATTCCGGCCTGCCGGATTGGATGGAGGCGCTGAGCGATCTGGATCGGCTGGTGGCCTTGTGGGAATGGCGGTCTGGCCCGACGCCTTGGCTGTGGATGGTGAAGAAATGAGTTCAGAACGCAACGCCGCAATCTGGTACGCGCAGGATGGCTTTGATCCAGCCGCCAAGGGCATCAACGGGCGCAGGGTGGCGGGTGAGTCGTTCCTCAAGGGCTTTCTGCGCCACGCGGATGTCGAGGAATTCGTGATGCTGGCGCATGGTGCGGCGGAAATTGAACCCGTCAAAGCCTTGGCGGCTGATTTGCGCCCCGGCAAAGCGGTGCGTAATGCCCCCTTGCTGCGACCCAATACGATTGCGCCGGTGCAGACGGTGTTTTTCCCCAGCCCGAATTATGTCAATGAAAGCTGGCGTCGCGCGGCTTATGGCACGGCGGCGTGGTCGATTTGCGGCATCACCCACACCACCTCAACCCATGCGGTGATGCAGGGGTTTTTCGATCTGCGGATGGCTCCGGTGACGGATTGGGATGCGGTGATCTGCACCAGCCAGTCGGTGTTGAGTTCAGTGACCTATCAGATGGACCGGATTGATGATCACATCCGCGCCCATCTGAAAGCGGTGCCGCCGCCGCGCCCGATGCTGCCGGTGATCCCTTTGGGGGTGCATTGCGCGGATTTTGAACCCGATGCGGCGAAGGGTGCGGCGTTGCGGGCGAAACTGGGCGCTGGGCCGCAGGATGTGGTGTTTACCACCATCGCCCGGCTGACTCCGCATGAAAAATTTGACCCGCTGCCGATCTATCTCGCCATGCAGGCGGCGCAGCGACAGTTGCCGGGGCAAAAGCTGTTCGTGGCGTTTTGCGGCCAGTTCCGCGATGATTATTCCCGCAAAGTGTTCACCGAAGGTGCCGCCAAACTGATGCCGGATGTGGGCTTTGCTTTGCTGGATGGAGCCTCGGCGGAGGACCGCAAGGCGGCTTTGTCCGGCGCGGATGTGTTCATGTTCCTGATTGATAACATTCAGGAAACCTTTGGCCTCGCGCCGTTGGAGGGGATGGCGGCTGGCCTGCCGTTGTTGGTGTCTGATTGGGATGGCATGAAGGACACGGTGTCGGCAGATGTCGGATTCCGTATCACCAGCCGCACCCTACCGGGGCAGTATTACGCTCAGGAAGCCCTGCGCTATCAGGGGGGAACCGACAGCTATGTGCAATACTGCGCCTCGACCTCGGCGCTGACCGAGCTGGATCTGCCGGAACTCACCGCGCGGATTTTGCAACTGGCGCGCGACCCCGATCTGCGCCGCCGCATGGGGGCGGCGGGCAAAGCGCGGGTGCAGGCTTTGTATGATTGGGCGCAGGTGGTGCCGCAGATGCAAGCACTTTGGGGCGAGCAGGACGCGCGCCGCAAAGCGGGCACCGCACGCTCACTGCGTTATAAGGCCGACGTGCTGCCGGTCGCCCCCTCGCCAATGCATCTGTTCGGCAGCTATCCGACCGAGCAAGTCACCTTCGCGAAAACCCGACTTGTGCTGGCCGACCCCACCGGACGCCCCAGTCTGGCCGAGGTTTTGGCGACCCGGAATTATCATGGGCTAAAGCGGGTATTCGCCGCGCCAGAGCAAATCGCGCAGGTGCTGCGGGCGGTGATTTCGGCGGGACCTGCAGGCTGCGATCTGGCGCAGCTAGAGGCCGGATCGGGGCTTAAGGGCGCGCCAGTGGAGCGGATCGCGATCTGGCTGTTGAAATACGGCTTTGTGCGGCGGGGGTAAAACCCGCCGTCACTCCTTGAAATAACGGCTGTCTTTGATCTGATCCCAAGCCCAGACCACCTCTTGCAGACGGTCTTCATCCGAGCGATCGCCGCCGTTCATATCCGGGTGAAGATCCTTCACCAAACCTTTGTATTGCTTGCGAATCTCTGTCTTTGTCCAAGTGTCGCGCGCATCCAGAATCTCCACCGCTTTGCGCTCGGTTGCGGGCAGTTTGCGGGTGGCGTTTGACGTGGGCTTGCCCGGATTGCGGGTGGCATTGTCGCCCAGCAAAGACATCGGATCATCAACGCCGACGCGGTGCCAGGCGTTGCCGTCGTCCTTTTTGCTGAAGGGCTTCGTCTCGCGCTCCCACAGCCGATCTTTCTCCAGCAGTTTTTGGAATTCCTCATCGGTGGCATTGCCGAAGAAATTCCACTTCAGGTTATATTCGCGGATGTGATCGCGGCAGAACCAGAAAAACTCGTCCAGATGGTCGGGCGATTTTGGCGCGCGGTACGCCCCCTTGTCCTTGCAACCCGGATAGTCGCAGGCCTTGTTCGAGGTTTCAAACGCCCCCGACATGCCCCGGCGCGTGGTTTTGCGCTTGGCTTTGTCTGAGGAGACGCGGATATCAAACTCAAATGGCGGGCGAGTGGACATGCAGAGGCCTTTCCGAACTGAAGGCAAGACATTAGAGGTTTGAGCGGCAGATAGAAGGGGCAAAGGCGAAAAATGAGCATTGAGAGCGAGTTGATTGACCGTCTGACGATCACTTTTTCACCAAGTCGGCTGGAAGTGGTCAATGAAAGCCACAAACATGCAGGCCATGGCGGCGACGATGGCTCGGGCGAGAGCCATTTTGCGGTGCTGATCCGGGCGGAGGCATTGGCGGGCTTGAGCCGGGTGGCGCGGCATCGGGCGGTACATCAGGCGTTGGGCGATCTGAACCAGCGCGTTCATGCGCTGGCGTTGGATATCGGCTGAGGGCCGCCACGGGCCACGATTTCCGTAACGGAAATCAGTCTCGGTCTAGCCCGCACGCTTTCAACTGCAAGCGGCGGGCGTGCAGCACGGGTTCGGTGTAGCCCGAGGGCTGTTCACGCCCTTTGAACACCAGGTCGCAGGCGGCCTGATAGGCGATGCCATCAAAGCCGGGGGCCATCGGGCGATAGATCGGGTCTGATGCGTTCTGGCGATCCACCACAGCGGCCATCTTGCGCATCGCAGCATCGACTTGGGCTTCCGAGACGATGCCGTGGTGAAGCCAGTTGGCGATGTGCTGGGCTGAAATCCGGCAGGTGGCGCGGTCTTCCATCAGGCCGATGTCGTTGATATCCGGCACTTTTGAACATCCAACGCCCTGATCAATCCAACGCACCACATAGCCGAGGATGCCTTGCGCATTGTTCTCAACCTCACGCAGAACCTGCGCTTCGGTCCATTTCTGATAGGTGGCGAGGGGGATTTCCAGCACGGTTTCGACATAACCGCGCCGCCCGCCCGCCTTCAGTTTGGCCTGCACCGCCGCCACATCCACCTTGTGATAGTGCAGCACATGCAGCGTTGCAGCGGTGGGCGAGGGCACCCAAGCGCAGCTTGCGCCCGCCTTCGGATGCTCGATCTTCTGCTCCAACATCGCCGCCATCAGATCAGGCGCAGCCCACATGCCCTTGCCGATTTGCGCGCGCCCCTGAAGACCACATTCGAGGCCAATATCGACGTTCTGGTTCTCATAAGCGCCGATCCAAGATTTGCGCTTGATGAAATCCTTGCGGCTGAACGGGCCCGCTTCCATCGAGGTGTGAATTTCATCGCCGGTGCGGTCGAGAAAGCCGGTGTTGATGAAGGCGAGGCGGTGGCGGGCGGCGCGGATGCAGGCTTTCAGGTTGACCGAGGTGCGACGTTCTTCATCCATCACGCCCAATTTGACCGTATTCGCGGGCAGGCCAAGAATGGCTTCGACTTTGCTAAAGACATGATCGGCAAAGGCAACTTCCTCGGGCCCGTGCATCTTGGGTTTGACCACATAGACCGAGCCGCATTGCGAATTGCGCAAGCCTTCGGTCTTTTTCAGGTCATGCATGGCGATCAGGCTGGTGATCAGACCATCCATCAGCCCCTCAAAAATCTCCGAGCCATCGGGCAGCAGGATCGCCGGATTGGTCATCAGATGGCCGACATTGCGAATCCACAGCAGAGCGCGGCCTTTGACGGTCAATGTGCCGCCATCCGGCGCGGTAAAGGCGCGATCGGGGTTCAAGGCGCGGGTGATCTTGCGGCCACCTTTGTCGAGATCAGCCGTCAACGTGCCCTGCATCAGCCCCAGCCAGTTGGCATAGGCGAGGGTTTTATCCTCGCCATCGACGCAGGCCACCGAATCTTCGCAATCCATGATCGCCGACAGCGCCGATTCCAGCACCACATCGGCCAGTTGCGCCTGATCGCGGCTGCCGATCGGATGGGCGCGGTCGAACACCAGTTCGACATGCAGGCCGTTGTTGACCAGAAGCACCGAGTCCGGGGCTTTCGGATTGCCCTTGTAGCCCGCGAATTTTGCAGGTGTCACCAGCGGCAGATCATCCACCAGCAGCGCGCCGTTGGAGACATAATAGCGGCGCACATCGGCGTGGCTGGTGCCTTGAATCGGAAACGCCTCATCCAGAAACACCCGCGCGCGGGCAACGACGCGGGCGCCTCGGCCGCGCTCGTATCCGCCAGCGGGCGCAGGACTGCCCATCGCATCGGTGCCATAAAGCGCGTCATACAGGCTGCCCCAGCGCGCATTGGCGGCGTTCAAAGCGTAGCGCGCGTTGGTGATCGGCACCACCAGTTGTGGACCCGAAATGCGGGCAATTTCGGGGTCAACATTGGTCGTATCAATCTGGAAATCTGCGCCCTCTGGCTGCAAATATCCGATTTTCTTCAGGAAATCCTGATACGCGACCGGATCATGTGGGGCGTTGCGGTGGCTGTGGTGCCAGTGGTCGATCTGGGATTGCAGCGTGTCGCGCTTGGCCAGCAGTCTGCGGTTCACAGCGCCTTCGGTTTGCGCCAGATCGGCCATGCCCGCCCAGAACTGATCCGCCGAGATCCCGGTGCCCGGCAGAGCGTGATTTTCAAGGAAATCCGCAAGAACCTGATCCACCTGCAAACCGTGCCGTGTGACGCGCGTAACCATGGGACCCTCGCTGTTTGGCTTTCCCTAGCCGATAACAGAAATGCGCCGGGCAGGAAAGTTTTGCGGGGTCCGATTTTCTCGCAAAAGGCGAAAACACTTTTCGCGAATGGTTGGGAATAAACTTAGTGATATCGCTAAGTTTATCTTTCCTGTCCCGTATTGATCTGTTACTTAGCTGTATGGCTAAGCATGACCCAAACCTTTCGCTGATCTTTCAGGCATTGTCTGACCCGACGCGCCGCAGTTTTTTGGCACGATTGGGGCGGGGTGCTGTGCCAGTGTCGGAACTGGCGCGTCCGACCGGGCTCGCCTTGCCGACCGTGATGCGGCACCTGACTGTGCTGGAAGATGCCGCCCTGATCCGCACCGAAAAGACCGGGCGGACCCGAATGTGCCATGCTCGACCCGAAACTTTGGCCGCCACCGAAGGGTGGCTGGCCGATCAGCGCGCCATGTGGGAGGCGCGCACCGACCGTTTGGAAGCTTATGTGGCTAAATTGATGAAGGAATCCTGAAGATGACACTCGATTTGAACCCCGAAACCGATTTGGTGCTGGTGCGAGAGATCAATGCGCCGCGCGAAATCCTCTACACTTGCTGGACCACGCCCGAACATCTTGTGCATTGGTTTGTGCCCAAACCGCATAAGGTTACAGCTTGCGCATTGGACGTCCGTCCCGGTGGCAAGTGCAACACCACCTTCGATGTTGACGGCACCGAGATGGAAAACAACGGGGTTTATCTTGAGGTGATCCCGAACGAAAAGCTGGTGTTCACAGATACTTACACCGAAGGTTGGAAGCCAAATCCTGAACCCTTCATGACTGCGATCCTGACCTTTGAAGACATCGGCAATGGCCGCACCCGCTACACGGCGGTGGCGCGGCATCGCAACAAAGACACGGCGGAGAGCCACAAGCAGATGGGGTTTTACGACGGCTGGGGCACGGTGGTGACGCAATTGGAGGAATATGCGCAGGGGTTGAAGTGATGCAGGATCGTCAGATCGTCCTGACCCGGCTGATTGCCGCGCCGCCTGCGAAGGTCTGGCAATGCTGGACCGATCCCGCGATCCTGCCGCGCTGGTTTGGGCCGGACGGGTATTCCTGCGTCACCAAGGAAATAGACCTGCAGGAAGGTGGTTTGTGGCGGTTTGACATGATCGGGCCGGATGGTACGGTCTGGGCGAACCGGCATCGCTATACCCTGTTCGACCCCCTTAAGCGCTTGGAATTCCTGTTGGATGCCGATGACGATGGCTCCGCGCCGATGGAGGTTGTCGTGGTCTTGGTCCCCGAAGCGGGTGGCACGCGGATCACCCAAACCATGACCTTTCCAAGTGTTGAAATGTGCCAAGGCGCGCTGGCGTTTGGCGCGGATCGGCTGGGGCAAACCACTTTGGCCAAGCTGGAGGCGGCGGCGCAGAAGTTGTGACATCAAGACAGTCGGAATCTAGGGCCGGGGTTTTGCCTCGGCCTTGGTTTTCCGGCAGCGGTCAGAGCAGTATTTGACCTGATCCCACACCTTCTCCCACGCCTTGCGCCAGACCATGGGGCGGCCACATCTGGCGCAGGTTTTGACGGGCAGGTCTGCCTTCTGGCGCATTTTTGGCATCATAAATCCAAGCTGAGCTGGCAATGGCTGGGCTGCGGTCGTTTTGGCGCGCGCGAGGCGTGGCGCTCGATAATATCAACCACCTCAGCGCGGGCCGTAGGTTTGCGGCGCATCCCCCAGACCGCCTCGCGCGCGTCGCGTTGGGCGGTGGATATATCGACAATCGGCTCGGGATAGCGACGCCCCAAGATACGTCCGGCACCGGACCACCGCCAAGGGGCTTGCAAGTAAGCATCTGGAACGGCTTGTAATTCTGGAATCCAGCGTCGTGTGAAAGCCCCTGTGGGGTCTTGATCGAAGCCCTGCTTCACCGGGTTGTAGATGCGCGGGATGTTCATCGCCGTGGTGCCCGATTGCATCTGCACCTGTGGCCAATGGATGCCGGGTTCATAATCGGTAAACCTGCGGGCAAGCACCGTCCCGGTCACCCGCCAATCCAGCCACAGATGATAAGAAGCACAAGCCATCACCATCGCGCGGGCACGGAAATTCAGCCAGCCAGTGGCCGCAAGGTAGCGCAGGCAGGCATCCAGAAACGGCAGGCCGGTCTCGCCGTGTTTCCAGGCGTGCAGGCGGGCGGGGTCACTGCTGCGGCGCAGCAATTCGGCGGAGGATTGCAGGCAGCGGGTCTCGATGCTCGGTTGATCTTCCAACTTCTGGATGAAGTGATCCCGCCACGCCAAGCGCGCCTGAAAGCTGCTGAGCGCTCCACCCCAGCGCCCGCCGGGGTGTTCGGCGGCGCGGGTCTGTGCGGCCTGCACGACCTCGCGCAGCGACAGGCTGCCCATCGCGATATGCGGCGACAGCCGCGAGCAGGCGCGCTCGGCGCTCAGCGGGGACGACATTGCGGTGCGGTAGGTCTCACCGCGATGGATCAGGAAAGACTCCAGCAAACCAAGCCCTTGCGCCCGCCCGCCATGCTGGCGATGCACGCATTTGTCTTCGGCCAAACGCAGGGCGCGGGCGGTGGGGATCAGGCCGGGCTCCAGCCCCGGGAGGGCGTTCAAGGCGGGCGGATCAAGCTGGGGCGCTGCCATGAACACATCGCGACGGCTTTGCAACTGATCGCGGCTGGCCAGTCGCCGGATCACGCCGGATTGTGGCACCTCGTCCCAGATAATGCCCACACTCCGCGCCCATGTCGCGATGCGGCGGTCGCGGATATAGGTGAAGGCATTGCCGGTTTCCTCATGGCTGACAATGCGGGTGATGTTGTGCTGGCGACAGAGGCGTTCCAACACGGCTTGCGCTTCACCGACGCGTACCAGCAAGGGTGCGCCGAGTTGGCCAAGCTGACCGCGCAAATCCTCCAGACATTCCGCCGTAAACGCCCATTGCCGGGCAGAGGTGTCGGGCAGCGCCCAATAGTCTGGCTCAACAATATACAGCGGCAAAATCGGGCCAAGCCCCGCCGCATGGGTCAGGGCGGGGTGGTCATGGGCGCGCAGATCGCGTTTGAACCAAATGAGAACATTCATGGAACATAGAGATAGCGGGGGAATTGGCGCTGTAAAGGGCGGATGCGGGGGCAGGGTCAGCGCGCTCCGGGGTAACATGCTAAAATTAAGAAGATTTTCTGGGATGGTAACAATATTTAATGCGTCCGTTTTCTGCACATTTGCTCGACGCGCGTTGGAACTCAGCATCGGGGTTAGGCTCACGCCGCGAATCGGAGGGGGATGATGTAGCGAGCGCGAAAAGGAAGGAGCCTCCGGCGGGGATAGTTAGGCCAATGTGAAAGCATGAGAGCGGCGCGCTTGGCTCTTGCGCCGCCCCTGCGATTGCGAAAGCTTGGTGCAAAGGAGACCGCCATGCCCGCAGATGATCCGCGCACCATTCGCCTGTCCGATTATCAACCTTACAGTCATCTGGTGGAGCGGGTGGAGTTAACGCTCCGGCTGCATCCGACGGCGACGCGGGTTTTGGCGCGGCTGCATCTGGCCCCCAATCCGGCGGCGCGGGTGGGGCAGGATTTGCGCTTGGATGGCGAAGGCCTGCGGCTGATCGCTTGCGCGGTGGATGGGAAAACGGTGCAAGCGCTGCCGGATGCGACGGGTCTGACGCTGGCGCATGGGCTGCTGCCTGCGGGTGCGTTCGGGCTGGAAACCGAGGTGGAGATTGCGCCCGAGAACAACACCGCGCTGGAGGGGCTTTATATGTCGAAGGGCATGTATTGCACCCAATGCGAGGCGGAGGGCTTTCGCAAGATCACCTATTACCCCGACCGTCCCGATGTGATGGCGCGGTTTCAGGTGCGGATTGAAAGCGATTTGCCTGTGCTTTTGTCAAACGGCAATCCGCTGGGGCAGGGTGCGGGATGGGCGGAATGGGACGATCCTTGGCCGAAGCCGAGCTATCTGTTCGCACTGGTGGCGGGCGATCTGCGCGCGCATCCGGGGCAGTTTACCACGATGGAGGGGCGTGATGTCGGCCTGAACATCTGGGTAAGGCCAGGGGATGAGAGGCGCTGTGCGTGGGGGATGGAAGCCCTGAAGGCTTCGATGGCTTGGGATGAAAAGGTCTATGGGCGGGCCTATGATCTCGATGTGTTCAACATCGTGGCGGTTGATGATTTCAACATGGGGGCGATGGAGAACAAGGGGTTGAACATTTTCAACTCCAAGGCCGTGTTGGCCTCGCCTGAAACCGCCACCGATGATGACTTTGCCCGCGTCGAGGCGATCATCGCACATGAGTATTTCCACAACTGGACGGGCAATCGCATCACCTGCCGCGACTGGTTTCAGCTGTGTCTGAAAGAAGGGCTGACAGTGTTCCGCGATCAGCAGTTTTCGGGCGATCTGCGCAGTCATGCGGTGAAACGGATCGAAGACGTGCTGAGCTTGCGCGCCCGGCAGTTCCGCGAAGATGGCGGGCCGCTGGCGCATGCCGTGCGGCCCGACAGCTTTGTCGAGATCAACAATTTCTACACCGCCACCGTCTATGAAAAGGGCGCGGAAGTGATCGGGATGCTGAAACGGCTGGTCGGCGATGCCGATTACGCCCGCGCGTTGGAGCTGTATTTTGACCGCCACGATGGGCAGGCGGCGACGATTGAGGATTGGCTGAAAGTGTTCGAGGACACCACGGGCCGCGATCTTGCGCAGTTCAAACGCTGGTATACCGAGGCTGGCACGCCACGGCTCACCGTCGCCGAAGATTGGGCGGATGGGATGTATACGCTGACCTTGGCGCAAGAGAATCCGGCCACGCCGGGGCAGGCGCAGAAGGGCGCGAAGGTGATCCCGGTCGCGGTGGGTTTGCTTAATCCGAACGGCGATGAGGTGGTGCCGACGACGGTGCTTGAGCTGACCGAGGCCAAGCAGAGCTTTGCGTTCAAAGGTTTAGCCTCGCGCCCCGTGGCCTCGATCTTGCGCGGATTTTCCGCCCCGGTGATCCTGGAGCGCTCTGTGCCTGCGGCAGAGCGGGCGTTTTTGCTCGCCCATGACACTGATCCCTTCAATCGCTGGGAGGCCGGACGCAGTCTGGCAAAGGACGTGCTGGCGCGGATGATCGTTGATGGCGCAGCGCCGGGGGCTGATCTGCTGGACGGTTTGGCGCGACTGGCGTTTGACGAAAGCTTGGACCCGGCGTTCCGGGCGCTGGCCTTGCGGCTGCCGGGGGAAGACGACATGGCGGCGACCCTGCATGCGGCGGGCCATGTGCCCGATCCGGCAAGGATTTATGCCGAGCGGCGGACATTGCAGCAGGCTTTGGCGCAACGGTTGGCGGCGGGCTTGCCAGGGCTGGAACTGGCCTGCCGGGTGCCGGGGGCGTTCTCACCGGATGCTAAGGCAGCGGGTAAGCGGGCTTTGCGGTTGGTGGCCTTGGGGCTGCTGGCGCGGCTGGATGGTGGGGCTGCAGCAGCGGCGACTTATGCGGCGGCGGATAATATGACCGAGAGTTTCGGCAGCTTGGCGATCTTGCTGGATATCGGCGGGGGAGAGGTTGAACTGGCTGATTTCGCCGCCAAATGGCAGGGCGACCGGCTGGTTTTGGACAAATGGTTCGCAGTGCAGGTCGCGGCGGCGGCCCCGGAAAAGGTGGCGGGTGTGGTGCGGCGCTTGACGGCCCGGCCTGATTTCGACTGGAAAAACCCCAACCGCTTCCGCGCGGTGATTGGTGCGCTGTCGGGCAATCATGCGGGGTTCCATCATGCCTCTGGCGAGGGCTATGCTCTGCTCGCCGATTGGCTGATCAAGCTGGACCCTCTGAACCCGCAAACCGCTTCACGGATGTCGACGGCTTTCGAGTCATGGCCGCGCTACGATGCCGACCGTCAGGCGATGATGCGGGCTGCGTTGCAGCGGATCATGGCCACGAAAGGGCTTAGCCGCGATCTTTCTGAGATGGCGGGGCGGATGCTCGCTTGACGGGCATCGCGCAATAGGCCTGTTTGCCGGTCCAAGCCGCGATATCTGCGCGGACCTTTGCCTTGCTCATCGGGCCCCAATCGCGCGCCACGCCCCGGTTGCCTTTGCCGGATACCATGCCGTCGCGGCCAACTTGACGGGCGATGATCTTCACCGCGCAGTCCAGATTGGCGGCACCGCTTTTCAATTCCTTGCCCGTGTTCGCCTCACACCGATAGGCATTGGCGGTTTGGGTGGAAATCTGCATCAGACCAAAATAGCGACCTGCTCCGGCGGCTTTGGCATTATACCCACTTTCGTATTTCGCCACTGCCGACATCACACCCACCCAAAACGCACGGCGGTCGTCCATCGAGGCAGTCTCGTAGCCGGGGCACCAGGTCTGGATATCATCGGGGACTTGGGCGGCCAGTTTGCTGTCGTATTTCTCAACCGAAACCAGCGCCGCATTGGTCCAGCTTGCCGCTTCGGGGACGTGATCCCAGCGCATTTTGGGCAAAGCCTCGGCCGTAACAGCCGCAGTGATGCCGAAAAAGAACAGGGCAAAAGCCGCGCCGAGAAGGGAAGTGATCCGCATTAGCCCATCGCAAATGACGCCGCACCTCTGTGCACGACCCGTCGGCTATCGGGGCAAAATCGCCATCCGGCAAGTTTTCTGGGGTCGCACCCAGCAAAGTCGGCAGCTTTCCGCCAGCCTCACCCTTGCAGCAACCGCCCTGCCTGCCTAAACAGGGGGCGAAATCCACGGAGACCCGCCATGCTCGATCTGACCTATGAAGCGCCAAAACCGAAGCTGATTGCGGGCGTGAAGCATGATTGGGAACTGGTGATCGGCATGGAAATCCATGCGCAGGTGTCCTCCAATTCCAAGCTGTTCTCGGGCGCGTCCACCCAAGTCGGGGCCGAGCCGAACTCTAACGTCGCCTTCGTGGATGCCGCGATGCCGGGGATGCTGCCGGTGATCAATGAGTTTTGCGTGGAACAGGCCGTGCGCACGGGTCTGGGGCTGAAGGCGCAGATCAACCTGCGCTCGGCCTTTGACCGCAAGAACTATTTCTACCCCGATCTGCCGCA
>CAYLYV010000129.1:0-13454 GCA_964387655.1 uncultured Cypionkella sp.
GAAAATGGCTGCGTAAGTTCTACGAATGCACCCCGTTAGAAATGGGGGGATTACCATCCCAAAGCTCGAATCGTAGTTGCCGCCGACTTTCTGTACCAGCACGGCGCATTGAGCGAACTGGAAAAGGAAATGTTGGATGATCTGGCATGGTCCACATTTGATCGCTTCATAGACTCTCCGCGTCTTCGAGAGGTTTTTGGTGTCGACTTTCGGGAGGGAAAAGTCGTGACCCGCGCGTCGAAGGAAAGGGTCGCGACGGCCTTTCGCGAGGTGGCCTTCCGCATCTCGCGCGGGGAGCTGAACAGCCGAAAAAACAATGGTGTTGATGAGCGACTGGCGGCTTTGCGAGATCTGCCGTCTGGTGTGTTGCCGCCCATTATCGATGAGGGGGATGTGCTCGAAGATGCCAATGAGACATCTGCAGTGCCTTCGGTGCCCGTTGCTGAATCGGTGCGCACGCCGCGAAAGGCTGACCCTGTCCCGCGTGATCGGTTGTTCAAAAAATCGGATTTCAACGTAACTGAGAAGCGAGAGTCGCAGGTTTTTAAGGAATTATGCGATCTGCCGGTGAGCAATAAACCAAACGCCTGCGCAGTCCTGCTCCGTGTCTTCCTCGAGATGTCGGTCCTACACTACCTGACAAAAGCTGGAATTGGCACTGGCGGCGGGAAGGGCCGACCCTACGCCGAGCTCGATATACTTTTTGAACGCGCTTACCTACAGATGCAGAAGCAGGAACCCGGCCTCGTGCTCCCCGGCATTGACGCAATGCTCGTGGCCAGAACAACGGTACTCAGGATGCGAGAGCTGCACAGCTATGTTCATAACAGGCACATTTTTCCTGCCCCGGCTGATCTACAGGCCTTCGCGAGCGAGTTAACGCAGTTCATCAAGAAAATATGGCCCTAATGATGCATCACGACATTCGGACGATACAGACCGGGCGCTATTCGCCCCTAAGGTACCCCGGCGGCAAGGGCAAGCTGGCGACTTTTGTCCGACAGATCATTCGGGAAAACTCACTGTCAGACGGACACTATGTTGAACCCTATGCGGGTGGTGCGGCGGTGGCGATTGAGCTATTGCTGACCGAAGAGGTTTCGCGCGTCTCGATTAACGACGTTAGCCCCCAAATTTTCAGCTTTTGGCACTCTCTACTCCATCGGACCGAAGAGTTGTGCAAGCTGGTGACAGATACACTGATTTCAGTCGAAGAGTGGGACCGTCAGAAGCAGGTCCTGCGGCAACCGGAAAATGAGGATCCGCTCGCGATTGGCTTTGCAACATTCTTTTTGAACAGAACCAATCGATCCGGCATCCTGAACGCTGGCATCATCGGTGGTCGCGAGCAGAAAGGAGAGTGGAAGATTGATGCCAGATACAACGCGCGTGAGTTGGAGGGCCGGATCAAGGCGATTGCCAACTTGTCAGCACGTATTCAGCTTTCCAACCTAGACGCTGTCGATTTCTTGGAGAAGGGCGGCGCGACATGGGGGGCAAGAACGCTCGTCTATCTTGATCCGCCGTATTACGTCAAAGGCAAACATCTCTATCACCATTTCTACCGGCACTCCGATCATGTCGAGGTCTGTGCGGCCTTGTCTCACCTTCAGGATCAACGGTGGATCGTGTCATATGATGCGGTGCCCGAGATTGAAGAAATCTACGCAGCCACTCCTTGGCTAAAGTACAGCATTGGCTACAGCGCAAGGGCGCACATGGCCGGGCAAGAAATCATGTTCTTTGGACCCGGTGTGACTGCACCCGAGGTAGTTGGGTCCATGCAAGAAATTGATCGATCTGCTTGAATCACAAAAAACCGTTCTGCTGCAGGATTGGCTGTCACGCAACAGCGGCGGAGGTGACGCTGGCTGGCCGGGGCTGGTGACAGTCACCGCGTTCTTCCACCCTATTGCAAAGATTTCCGTGCAGAAGCTAGCGCGCCGTTGTGCAAAAGCCGCCGCGCCGCCACACCTACAGGCAGATGCCGACGCACATCAGAGTTTTCGCGCCTGAATGTCTGGTCAAAATCTTCAGGCATCAACGGAACGTGCCAAAAACACAAACACATCCAAACCCGCAATAGTTCAAGGAGTTAAGTGGTGCCCGGAGACGGAATTGAACCGCCGACACGCGGATTTTCAATCCGCTGCTCTACCAACTGAGCTATCCGGGCACATCTGCAAGGCGTTATCTTGCTTGGTGGCGGGGTGATACGTTACGGGCGCGGGGCTGTCCAGAGGGTTTTGCCAGAAAAATGCACCCGGCGGCAGATCATTGCGGGCGATGTTTCGGGTCGTTCAAATCCTCTGGGTTTTCGTCGTCAATTGCCGCTGCCGGGATGGCATAGCTGCCCGTAAGCCATTTGCCCAAATCAACATCTGCGCAACGGCGCGAGCAGAACGGCTTGTATTTCTCGTCCGATTTGCGGGCACAAATCGGGCAGGTCATGCCAGCAGCTCGGCCAAAGGCAAGCGGTCGCGCTTGCGGGTGATCTCGTAAAGGCCAAGGGTCGTCCAGCCTGCGAGATTGACCTCGGATTCCGATTTGAACGCGGCGCGGATGACTTGGTCGAGGATGGCGCGATCTTTCTTTGGCATCGGTGCGAAGTCGATCACCACCTGGCCTCCCAATCCCCGCAGCCGCAGCTGGCGCGGCAGTTCGCGGGCGGCGGCGATGTTGGCCTTAAGTGCTGCGGCGGGCGAGGTGTCATTGCCGGTGTTGACATCCACCGCGATCAGCGCGCGGGTGGGCTCGATCATCATATGACCCTCGTTCAGGGTCACACGCGGGGTCAGCAAGGCATCGATCATCTCCAGCACATCATGCGCGGTAAAACCGCCCTCGATCACATCATCGGGTTCAGGATCGGCCCAGTCGCGCCACGCGGTTTCATGCGCGCCTGCGCCTTCGACCAGCAGTTCGGCGTTGCCCTGCACATCGGCCAGCACGGCTTGCGCGAGTTCCCGCATCGCAGCGATGTCCTCGGCGATCTCATCGTCATTGGCATGGATGCAGGCCGAGCGCAGGATCAGGCCCAGCGTCTCATCCGCACCTTTCATGGCAGCCGTCGCCAGCGCCTCCAACTCGTCGCGCAATGGTTCGTCCTTGATGCGACGCGAGATGTTCAGGCCGGGGGCGCCGGGAGTGACGATGGCGTAGCGCGATTTGAACAAAAGGCGCGTTGTCACCGGATAGGCTTTGCCTGCCTCGGCCGGGCCGGTGATCTGCACCAGCAACCGTTGCCCCGGCGCGATGCCTGCGGTTTGGCGCAGGAACCCCGAGCCTTCGGGGAGTTTCACGAACAGCCCGCCTTGGCCTTTCATCGGCCGATCCGCAATGGCGCGGTAGATGGCACCGGGCAATGGCGCGTCGGTGATCGGGTCGATTGCCAGATCATGCAACTGGCCGTCCACCACCAAAGCGGCGGCGGGGCGGTCTTTCAGGGTGTCGCGCAGGACTGTGCGGGTCATTGGCTTTTCCAGACGGGGTAGCCTGCGGCGGCAAGCAGGGCTGCGGTTTCAGCCAAGGGAAGGCCAACGATGCCGGTGAAGCTGCCGGAAATCCACGGGATGAACGCGCCCGCCGCGCCTTGGATGGCGTAGGCTCCGGCTTTGCCTTGCCATTCCATTGAGGCGAGATAGGTGTTCAGCTCCAGGTCGGACAGCCGCTTCATTTTCACAGCAGAGACGCTTTCGCGGCTCCAGATCTTATCGCCCCGGCGCACGGCGATGGCGGTGATCACCTGATGCCTGCGCCCACCCAGATCGGTCAGGAACCGCGCGGCCTCGCCTGCGTCTGCGGGCTTGCCGAGGATACGGCGGCCAAGCGCCACTGTGGTGTCGGCGGTCAGGATGATGTCATCGGGACCCGCCGGGATCGCTGCCGCCTTCTCCCGTGCCAAACGGGCGCAATAGGGGCGGGGCAGTTCGCCGCGCTTTGGGTCTTCGTTGATGTCGGGGGGGAGGATGGCGTCGGGGATGATGCCAAGCTGCGCCAGAAGTTCTTTCCGGCGCGGGCTGCCTGATCCGAGGATGAACTTCAATTTACTTGAAGCGGTAGTTGATGCGGCCTTTCGACAGATCGTAAGGGGTCATTTCGACCTGCACCTTATCGCCTGCCAGAACCCGGATGCGGTTCTTGCGCATCTTGCCTGCCATCACTGCGATCAATTCATGGCCGTTGTCGAGTTCAACCTTGAATGTCGCGTTGGGCAGGAGTTCTTTCACGACACCGGGGAATTCGAGGATATCTTCCTTGGCCATGGTCTCTCCAATAGGATTTAGCCCGCGGAAGCCGCAGGCATTGCGGGCGATATGGACTTGTTGGGGGGGATTTTCAAGGGGAAAATCAGGGGATTTGGAGGAGAAGACAGAGCCTCCGGCGGGGACATTTGGGCGTAGAGGATGGGCTGGTCCCAACTCGGGACCTTTTTTTGTTGTGATATTTCAATGGGGTGGGGTGGGCTTGTTTAGAGATTTTTAACGATTTCGGGGGTTTGGGCGGCGCGCAGCGCCTGTTCGGGCCAGTGTTGGTGGTTGAAAACCGAGCCTGTGGCACGCACAGTTTCGATGGCTTTTAAGTCGATTTCGGCGATGGCCCAGCCGGGTTGGTTCAGCGCGGTTTGGGCGAGAATCCCGGTCTCGGGGAAGCCTTTGTCAGAAGGGCCGTAGATCGCGGCGGCCCCGACATTCTCATCCACGGCGGGGCAGAAATCGCACAGGCCTACGGTGGGGGAATGCACCACCACGCATTGGCCCTCCAGCGCGCGGGCCATGCTGCCCACTTTGACGCGGGTGTATCCGGCCAGAGTGTCGGTGCAGGACGGCACGAGGATGATTTGCGCGCCCGCTTCGATCAGCGCGCGGGCGAGCAGGGGGAATTCGCTGTCATAGCAGATCAGCACGCCGATTTTGCCCAAGGGCGTGTCGAACAGTTGCAAGGCGTTGCCTGCGACGACATCCCAGGTCTCACGCTCAAACCGGGTCATCATTTGCTTGTCTTGGTGGCCGATGATGCCGTTCGGGCCGTAGAAGGTGGCGCGGTTGGTGGGGCGGGCGTTGCCGAAATGGGGGGCGGACGCGCCGAGGATATAGAGATTGTGCTTGGCGGCGAGTTGGCAATGCAGGGCATCGACGGCAGGGCCATGGCGGGCGACGTCGTGCAGGGCGGCTTCAAGGTCTTCCGAGACTTCGATGGGGGCGAGCGAGGCCAGCTCCATACTGCCATATTCCGGAAACACCAGCAGATGCGCGCCTGCGGCTACGGCATCTTCGACCCATATGGTGAGTTTGTTGGCGTATTCCGCGAAATCGACGAGGGAGGAAAGCGGGTAGGCTGCGGCTGCGATGATCATGGGTATCCAAGGTGTAGGGTGGGTGTAACCCACCAATGTTTCGGAGCGGCGGGTTGCACCCACCCTACAATTTTCGCATCCAGAATTGCAGCGGTTTCACGGTTTCTTCGCTGTCGCCCACGTCTTTCCACGCAAATTCGGCCAGCACACCGGGCAGGGGTTCGTAGCCCCGGCCCAACCAGAAGGCATCATTTGAGCGGGCGTTCGCGGGTTTCAGCGGATGGTTTTCGGGGCGTTTGACCGAGCAGAACGCGACATAGGCGCGGTGCATCGCGCGGGCGTGGTCTTCGCGCAGGTCGATGAAGCGATGGCCCAGACCGATGCCGCGATATTCGGGCAGCAGCACGGATTCGGCACCGTAAAGGATATCCGTGAGGGGGATGTTCAGGGCGCGGAACGGGGCGGAGAACGCTTCGGCATGATCTTCCATCAGTGTTGAGGTTGAAGCCCCGACCAAGCGTCCGTTGTGGAAGGCACCAACCAACAGTGCGCCGGGATTGTCGCGATAGGTGTTGAGATAGGCGCGTTCGTAGTCGAGGTTTCCGTCGTAAAGGTAGGGCCAGTCCCGGAAAATCGCGATGCGCAGGGCGGCGACGCCATCCAAGGCGGCTTCCAGCGCCGGGCCGGTCAGGGCGCGGACTTCGATCTCGGCGGCCAGATCTGCGCTCATGCTGAGACCTGAGCGATCCAGTCGTTGAGATTGTAGAAGGTGGTGATGCGGGAGATTTTGCCGTCTTGCAGATCGAAGAAGGACCCGGCAGGGAGGATATAGGTTTGGCCTTTGGCTTCGGGCAGGCCGGGGTCGGTTTTGAGGTATTCGCCGTGGACGATGAATTCGGCAGCGGCGCGGGTGCCTGCGTCGTTGACGAAAATCTCAATGTCTTTCAGCTGCTCGCGGTAGGACACCCCCATATGCGCGCAGAATTCGGCGAATTTTTCGCGGCCAAGCCGAATGCCGCCTTCGTTGACGCGGTGCTCGATGCCATCGGTGACGCAGGCCAGCATCCCGGCGGGGTTCTCGGCGTTGAAGGCGGCGTAATAGGCGGCGACGGTGGAGCGGGCGGTTTTTGTCATGCGGGCCTCATGCGGAATTTGGCGCATGGTGGCACGCGGGGCGGGCGTGGTCCAGACCGGGATCGGCAGGATGGCGGTGGTTTGCGACAGCGGTTGCCCGCTGTCGCAGTTGGTTCAGAGTGGTGCTTGGCGCACGCTTACAGCGCCGCCTTGATCGTGGCTGCAATCGGCGTGGTGGGGCGGCCGATCAGTTTCGACAGGGTATGGCTTTCATCCAGCAGTGATCCGCGCGCGGCGGTGTCGTCGCTGTCGGCGAGGATGCCTGCGAAGGCTTCGGGCAGACCGAAGCTTTGCAGGATGCCTGCATAGGTGTCTTTCGGCAGATTGTTGAACGGGATCGCTTTGTCAGTCTGTTTCGAGACTTCGGCGGCAAATTCGGCCATCGTATGCGGAATATCGCCTGCGAGTTCGTAGACCTTGCCTGTGTGGCTGTCATCAAGGGCTGTTACGGCGATGGCTTCGGCATAATCGGCGCGGGCAGCCGAGGCGATGCGACCCTCACCAGAGGCACCGATCAGCGCACCATGTTCGACCGAGGCTTTCAGCGAGCCGGTGTAATTCTCGGTATACCAGCCGTTGCGCAGGATGGTTGCCGGGATGCCGGAGGCTTTGATGGCGGCTTCAGTCGCGATGTGGTCTTGCGCCAGGATCATCGGTGAAGCCTCGCCTTTCAGGATCGAGGTGTAAAGAATGCGTTTGACGCCTGCGGCTTTGGCGGCATTGATCACGGCGCGATGTTGGCCAGCGCGGTCGTTGAAATCATTCGAGGAAATCAGCACGAGGGTATCGACGCCCTTGAGGGCCGGAGCCAAGGTTTCGGCCTTGGTATAGTCAAAGGCGCGGGCCGGGGTGCCGCTGATCTTGGCGGGATCGCGCACGAGGGCGACAACATCCGCCTGCGGCGCGCGGGCCTTCAGGGCGGTGAGGGCGAGCTGGCCGAGCGCGCCCGAGGCGCCGGTGATTGCGATGGTCATTTTGATCTCCTGTTTGGATGCGCCAGAGATACGCCTTTACTTACGAAAGGGAAGTACATACATTTTTGTTAGTATAAAGTTTTCCGCAGAAGAGGTGCCGGATGAATGCAGAGGTCGGATTTCCACCGAATGTGCTGGCGGCGGACTGCCCGTCGCGGGCGGTGCTGAAGCATTTGACCAGCCAGTGGGGGGTGCTGGTGATGTTTGCCCTGCAGGATGGCACCTTGCGGTTCTCAGGCCTGCGGCGACGGGTGGGCGGGGTGTCAGAGCGGATGCTGGCGCAGACCTTGCAGGCGCTGGAGCGCGACGGGCTGGTGCTGCGGGTGGCGCATCCGGTGGTGCCGCCGCATGTGGAATATTCGCTGACCGCGCTGGGTGTTGAGGCCGCCAAGCGGGTGGGGGCTTTGACCGGGTGGATTGAGGCGAATCTGGATCAGATACTGGCGGCGCGGGTTGAAGCCTAAGATTGGGGGTTTCACACCCCCAAACCCCCGTGGGATATTTAGGGACAGATGAAACAATTTTGGTTAAGTTTTAGGGGGATTAGAGTTCCGTCGGCGGCCCGAAGCGGTCGAGCATACGGGTTTTGATCTGGTCGCGGGCTTGGCGATAGGCCGAGAGTTTGGCGTCGCGGCCCTCGCCCAAGGCGGTGGGGTCGATGATCGGCCAGTATTCGACTTCGAGATGGTAGGATTTGGTCAGATCAAGCGCCGCGTGCTGGCTGGCGGGAGACAGAGCGATGATCAGGTCGAACTGGCCGAGATCGTCGCCGAGGTTCTGCATTTCCTCGAACGACCGCGCCCGGTGGCGGGAAAGTTCGATGCCGAGTTCGGCGCAGACGGCGATGGAGAAGCCGTCGATCTCCATATCGTTCTTCACGCCTGCCGATTGCACATAGGCGCGCTGGCCGTAGAATTTCTTCATCATCGCTTCGGCCATCGGCGAGCGGACGGCATTGTGATCACAACAAAACAGCACCGCTTGCGGAAATGCCATGATCAACCCCAGTGCAGAACGCAGATCAGGGTGAACAGCCGCCGCGCGGTGTCGATATCGACCTCGGCCTTACCCTCAAGCCGCTCTTGCAGCACCCGCGCGCCCTCGTTGTGGATGCCGCGCCGCGCCATGTCGATGGCTTCGATCTGGGAGGGCGGCAGGCGTTTGACGGCCTCAAAATAGCTTTCGCAGATCTGGAAATAGTCTTTTACCACTTGCCGGAACGGGCCGAGCGACAGATGAAACTCTCCAACCTTTTCCGTGGCTTCGGTGGCGATATCAAACACCAGCCGCCCCTCGCGGATCGCTAACCCCAGCCGATACGGCCCCGGCACGGTCGGGCGATCTTCGCGGATGGGCAGGGCGAAGGAGTTATCCTCCAACAGATCAAAGATCGCGACATTGCGCTCTTGCTCAATCGTCGGCGTGACGCGGGCGAGGCCCTTTTCGTCGATATCAATCGCACAAATCCGGTTTGTCATGCCGCCCCCCCATTCAACCGATCCAGCCGCGCGCGCACTGAAAGCCCATGCGCTTGCAGGCTTTCCGAGATCGCCAGCCGTTCGGCAGCGGGGCCGATTTGCGCCAGTGCTTCGGGCGTCATTTTGGCCAAGGTCGTGCGTTTGACAAAATCCATCACACTCAATCCAGAAGAAAACCGCGCCGAGCGGGCGGTGGGCAACACATGGTTCGGCCCGCCAACGTAATCGCCGATAGCTTCCGGTGTCCATGCCCCTAAGAAGATCGCCCCGGCATGGGTGATTTCAAGGCTCAGCGCCTCGGGATCGGCGCAGCACAGCTCCAGATGTTCGGGGGCGACACGATTTGAAAGTTTCGCGGCCTCGGCCAGATCGCGGGTGATGATCACCGCGCCATTGTCGCGCCAAGATGCACCGGCAATGTCGCGGCGTTGCAGCGTGACAAGGCGTTTTTCGACCGCAAGGGCGACGGCTTGGCCAAAAGCCGCATCATCGGTGATCAGGATGGATTGCGCCGAAGCATCGTGTTCGGCCTGGCTGAGCAGATCAAGCGCGATCCAGTCGGGATCGTTGTCACGATCGGCAATCACCAGAATTTCCGATGGTCCAGCAATCATGTCGATGCCAACGCGGCCAAACACCCGGCGCTTGGCTGCCGCCACATAGGCATTGCCCGGCCCGGTGATTTTATCAACCGGGGCAATGGTTTGGGTGCCATAGGCGAGGGCTGCCACCGCCTGCGCGCCACCGATGCGGTAGATGGTGTCCACCCCCGCGATCCGCGCCGCGAGCAGCACCAGCGGGTTGACGATGCCGCCGGGGGTGGGGCAGGTGATCACCAAGCGCTGCACGCCCGCGACCTTTGCTGGGATGGCGTTCATCAGCACTGAGGACGGATAAGACGCGGTGCCACCGGGGACATAAAGGCCAGCCGTCGAAACCGGGGTCCAGCGCCAGCCGAGGCTTGCGCCTGCGCTGTCGGTCCACATCTCATCTTTTGGCATCTGGCGGGAGTGGTAGGCGCGGATGCGGTCCGCAGCGAGTTCCAGTGCTGTGCGGTCTTCGGGCGAGACCTTGGCACATTCCGCCTCGATCTCGACGGGCGAAAAGGCGAGGGTTTCCGCTGTCAGCGTCAGGCGGTCGAATTTCGCGGTCAGATCCAGCACGGCCTGATCGCCGCGCGTGCGGACATCGGCGATGATGCCTGCCACGGCCTGATCGACATCCTCGGCCTCTTCGCGCTTCATGCCCAACAGGGCGGTGAAGCGGGCCTCAAAATCGGCGTCACAGGTGGACAGAAAGCTGGGCATGGCGGCCTCCGGGAATTGCTGCGCTTGCATAGCGGCTGGGGCAGGGTGCTGCAAGAAAAACGCGGGGGCAGGCGTCGATGCCGCATCCCAACCGCGCGCAAGCGCTGAAGAGGCTTGCGGCGTAAGCCGCTCCGCCAGATCACACCAACAGCCGCTCTAGCCGCCGAAATGCGAGAAGCGGTAGGGCGAGGTGCCGTATTTCTTGCGGAAGGACTTGGAGAAATGCGAGGTTGAGGCATAGCCGCAGGCCACCGCCACCTCTGTCACCTTCAGATCGGTTTCCGCCAGCAGCGCGCGTCCGCGTGCCAATCGCAGATCGTTCATATAGCGCACCGGGGTGATGTTCAGATAGCGGTTGAACAGCCGCTCAATCTGGCGGCGCGACAGCATGAGGTGGGCGGCGCAAGCGTCAAGATCGAAGTCTTCCTCGATATGCGCCTCCAGATAGGCCGCCGCTTGCAACAATTTGTCGTGGCGGGTGCCAAGGCGGGCGGCGAGCGAGGTGGTTTGCAGATCTTCTTCCTGCCTGCGCTGGGTCAACAGGCACATGTTCATCACCTCTTGCCCCAAGGCGGGGCCGAAGCGGTCGTTGATCAGTTTCAGCATCAGATCGGCGGCAGCGACACCGCCTGCGCAGGTCATCACCCGGTCATCAATGCAGAACACTTGCCGGGCCGGCAGCATATCGGGGTGGTTCTCGGCAAAGGCGTCGATATTGTCCCAATGCATGGTAAAACGGTGGCCCTTCAGGATACCCGCCTGCGCCAGAGCATAGGCTCCGGTGCACAGACCGCCCACCACGCGCCCCCGCCGCCACAACGACCGCAGCCAATCACCCAAGGCTTGGCTGGCTTTGCCTTCAGGTTCCACCCCCGAACAGACCAGCACAAGCCCCTCGGGTTTGGCTTGGCCCCAAGCGCCATCGACCATGACTGGCACGCCGTTGGAACAGGCCACGGGCGCGCCGTCATCCGACAGCACCTGCCAGCGAAACAGCACCTGCTGCGCCAGTTGGTTGGCCATCCGCAAGGGTTCAATCGCCGAGGAAAACGCCAGCATGGTGAATTTCGGCAGCAGAACGAAAGCCACATCCAGCGGCTCGACTTGCCCCGGCAAGGTCACATGCGCCGAGCCTTTGGCGACGTATTTGGCAATGTCATTCATCGCGTCTCCTTTGGTGCAATCCTAGCAGAGCCCCACGGCAAACGCATCAGCTTCGGGATCTAAGCAGAGCTATATAATCTCGCTAAAGTCGATAGAGATTAAAAGTTCAGTTGACGCCCTTAATTTTCCTGCCAGACAGGGCGAGTGCAGTGGGGAGATTCTCTAAAATGGCATTTGCGGATATAAATTTTCTCTATTCGCTGTCGGGCTTCTTTGTTGGCATGATCGTGGGCTTTACTGGCGTCGGAGGAGGCTCCCTGATGACGCCGCTGCTGGTGCTGTTGTTTGGCGTGCATCCGGCGACGGCGGTGGGCACTGACCTTTTGTATGCGGCGGCGACGAAATCGGTCGGGGCTGTGATCCACAACAAGGCCAAATCGGTGGATTGGCGGATCGTGCGGCGCTTGGCGACGGGCTCGGTTCCGGCGACATTTGTGACTTTCGCGGTGATGAACTATTATGGCCTGCACAGCAGCAAGGGCGGGGTTCTGGCGCTGATGCTGGGGGTCGTGCTGCTGGCGACCTCGGCGACATTGGTGTTTCGCAATCAGATTGTTGAGTTCTTCAGCCGTTTTGCCAGCACCAATGAGACGCGGGTGGCTGCCCAAACCATCGTGACCGGGGTGATGCTTGGCGCGCTGGTCACCACCACCTCGGTTGGCGCGGGGGCGATTGGGGTGACGGCGCTGTTGATCATCTATCCGCGCCTGTCGGTGTTGCGGATTGTGGGGTCTGACATCGCCCATGCCGTGCCGCTGACCTTGATCTCGGGTCTGGGGCATTGGTGGTTTGGCGATGTGGATTTCGCGATGCTGATCTCGCTGCTGATCGGGTCTATTCCGGGGATCATCGTCGGCAGCACTTTGGCCCCCCGCCTGCCGGAAAAGGCGCTGCGGGTGTTTTTGGCGATCATTCTGGTGCTGGTCGGCTTGAAGTTGATCTTCAACTAAGCGGTTGGACGTAAAGCAAAAGACCGCAGGCTTGTGCTGCGGTCTTTTGGTATTTAGGTGCGGATGCCCGCGAAGCGCTGCTGCCAATCGGCACGTTCCTCGTCGGTGATCTTGCGGAACAGGTTTTCCGGCACGGTGAAGGCGTGGCCTGCGGGCAGCGCGGTCATCGCGGCTGCCACATCATCGGGCCATGTCCAATCGTCTGAGCCCATCGCGGCCATCATCGTGACGCTGGCATCCGGGATGAACGGGGCAGAGAGGATCGCATAAACCCGGATCAGGTTCAGGCTGAGACGGATCATCGCCTGCGCCCGCTCGGGGTCGGTTTTCACCACCGTCCAAGGCGCGGCGGCTTGCAGATATTCATTACCGATCACCCAGATCGCGCGCAGCTCGGCGCTGGCCTTGCGCACCTCCATCGACTCCATACAGGCGGCGTAGTCTTTGATCCGGGTGGAAAGTTCTTCGATCAGCCGGGCCTCTTGTTCGCCGAACTCACCGGCTGCGGGGACTTCGGTGCCGAATTTCGCGACGCAGAATTTGGTGACGCGGCTGACGAGGTTGCCCAGCACATCGGCGAGGTCTTTGTTCACCGAAGTCTGGAAATTCTCCCACGTGAACTCGCTGTCCGCCGATTCCGGCGCGTGGCTCAGCAACCACCAGCGCCAGTAATCCGAGGGCAGGATCGACAGGGCCTGATCCATGAACACCCCGCGCCCGCGTGAGGTCGAGAATTGTCCGCCGTCATAGTTGAGGTAGTTGAAGGATTTCAGGTAGTCGACCAGCTTCCACGGCTCTCCGGATCCCAGAATGGTGGCGGGGAAGCTCAGCGTGTGGAACGGCACGTTATCCTTGCCCATGAACTGATAGTAGGTCACATCCGCTGCACCCTTGTCGGTGCGCCACCAGCGTTGCCACGCCTCATCCCCCAAGCCCTGCGCATCGGCCCATTCGGCGGTGCAGGCGATGTATTCGATGGGCGCGTCAAACCAGACGTAGAAGACTTTGCCCTCCATCCCCGGCCAAGGCTGATCGCCCTTTTTCACCGGAATGCCCCAGTGCAAATCGCGGGTGATGCCGCGATCTTGCAAGCCGTCACCGTCGTTCAGCCATTTCTTCGCAATCGAAGTGGTCAGGATCGGCCAGTCTTT
>CAYLYV010000130.1:0-13383 GCA_964387655.1 uncultured Cypionkella sp.
CGCTCAGAACTTCATGACGTAGGAAATCCCCGTCACCAGCGGATCAATCTCCACCTTGCCGATCCCCGCGCCATTCAGGCTGACATCGCTTTCGATCTTGGCATAGCGCAGATCAAACCGCAGCGCCGCCTTGTCGCTGACCGCATAATCCACGCCGAGATGCGCCGCCACGCCAAAGCTGTCGTCGATCTTCAGATCCCCTAGGGGCGAACTGGTCTCGAAAAACTTGGTGTAATTCAGCCCAAGGCCCACAAACGGCGTGAACTTGCCGCCGGTCGGAATGTGGTAATTCAGCGACAGCGTCGGCGGCAGTTGCTTGGTTTCCCCCGCAAAACCGCCGTTCAGGTAGATCGAGTGCTTGAACGGCAGCGCCCCCAGAACCTCAAGCCCCAGATTGTCGCGCAGGAAATACTCGAAGGTGATCGAGGGCCGCACGCTGTCGTTCACAGTGGCATCAGCGCCTGCCAAAGTGCCGTTGTCGCTTTTCGGTGTGACCACGGCAAGGCCGAAGCCAAGCGTCATATCCCCCGCCGATTGCGCGGCAGCAGGGGCGGCCAAGGCAGCACTGGCAAGAAGGGCGAGCAGAGTTATTTTCATGATTTCATTCCGCAAATTGGTTGCGGGATTATCCTCTGCCCCCGGGGGTGCCCGGACGTTGACCTGAATCAAACCCGGGCCACGCGGCGCTGCGACAGGGTGTCGCGACCGTATTCAGTCGCTGTAATAGGCGTACATCAACTCCAAAGCGTTCAGGCTCGGCGCAGTGTTCTGGCGAGTCTGCGGACTGGCTTTGAAATAGGCATCCGCCTCTTGTGCCGCGCGGATCGCGGCGATGGGTTGGATGGCCAATGCGGCAGGATAGGCGGTGACAGACGGATTGCGGCTCATAGCGTGTTCCTTTTTGTCCTCCCGCCAAGAATATAGGGCAAATTGCTGCAACAGCAAAGAACTCAATGCTGCAAGTGCGAAATGCGCGCAGCGCAGGACTGTTAGACTTGCCGCAACCGCCGCAACATTGCCCAGACGATCAGCCGATGCGCAGGGGCCACCGGAATCATATAAAGCCGCCCAAAGCCGTTATGCGTGACCACCGAGGCGGTGATCGCCAACTGTGCGCCGTCCACGGTGATGCAAGTCATCACATCCAAATGTTTGTCGCGCGCGGTCAGCGACAACACCTGATCGTCGATATGCTCGATCAAAAAGAAATCGAGATGATCGCCCACCTGCGGCGCCTCCACCGCAGCCCCGGAAAACCCACCGATGCGCGCCACCCCAAACCGCGCTGAAATCGCATCGCGCAGCTTGATCGCCAGCCCCAAGCCCGGCAGTGGCTTCGCCATCACCAACCGCCAAGCCTCCAGCGCCGTGATCGGGGCGGGCAAGGCAACGCTCTGGCTGTCCAGATAGACCAACGCCGCCCGTGGGGCGATCAGTTGCGCATGGGCGGGAAGCTGCATGGCACATCCTCAAAACCTGCCGTTCTCAAACCATCAAACCCGCCGCAAAGCGCCGTGGCATATTATCCAAAACGCGCCAACCCCGAACAATTTAACTAAAATTTGTTTCACCTGTTCTTAAATATCCTCGGGGTCTGGGGGCGAGCCCCCAGCGGCCAGCCACAGGCAACACGGTTAAATCCCATTAACCATACCCCACACCGTTCAAAATACCGCAATAAAATCAATGGTCCCGAGTTGGGACCGCCTTAAGTAATGCTTTCCAGCCGTTCCTTGCTCATATCCCCCGGAACGATCGTGATCGGGATCGGCAAGCTGCCCGAAGATCGCGTCATCGCCGTCACCAGTGGCCCCGGCCCGGATTTCTCGGTGCCGGCCCCCAGCACCAGAATCCCCACCGCCGGGTCTTCCTTGACCTGTGCGAGAATCTCCGCCACCGGATCGCCCTCGCGGATGATCAACTCGGGGTTCACCCCCTGCTTGTCGCGCATCCATTGCGCGAACACCTCGAAATGCGCCTCGATCCGCTCGCGCGCCTCGGCCCGCATCAGGTCCGCCACCCCCATCCAATGCTGGAACTCCTCGGGCGGGATGATCGACAAAACCTGCACCCCACCCCCGGTATGCGCCGCCCTCAGCGCCGCAAATCGCATCGCGTTCAGACATTCCCGGCTGTCATCCAGCACGACAAGAAACTTCCGCATATTCGTCTCCCCATGACGCCGCGATCATGCAACCGAGGCTAAGGGAAGGCAAGTGTGGGGAAGCGGAACCTAGCGCTGGGTCGCGGCCCAGTCCCAATACAGCTTGCGCGCCCGCGCCGTCATCGGGCGGTCTTTATATTCGGTGTCATCAAACGCCTTTACCGCCGTCACTTTGGCAAAATTGCCCGACAGGAAAATCTCATCCGCTGCATGCGCGTCCTCAAAGCTCAGCACGGTTTCGCGCACCTCGACCCCATCTGCCCGCAGGTTGGAAATATGCCGCGCCCGGGTGATCCCGGCCAGAAACGTCCCATTCGGAACCGGCGTGAACACCACCCCATCCTTCACCAGAAACACATTCGCCGTCGCACTTTCGGCCAAATTCCCCAAGGCATCCGCGACCAGCGCATTGCCAAAGCCCTTGGCCTGCGCCTCGACCAGCATCCGGGCGTTGTTGGGATACAGACAGCCCGCCTTGGCATTGCACACCGCATCCTCCAACACCGGACGGCGAAACCTTGTCCGCGTCAGCGTGGTGGCAAAATCCCGGTCCGGCATCGCCACTTCTTCCAGCGAAATCGCAAACCCCGTCGCCCCCGCCAGCGGCACGATGCCCAACTCGGATCCATGCAGCGCCCAATACATTGGCCGGATATACACCGCTTGCCCCGGCCCGAAGCTCTGCAAGCCCTCGCGGATGATCGCGGCCATATCCTCGGGCGCGCAGGTCGGGGTGATCATCAGCGCCTCCGCCGAACGGTTCACCCGTGCGCAATGCAAATCCAGATCGGGGCACATGCCGTCAAAATACCGCGCGCCGTCGAACACCGAGGTGCCTTGCCAAATGCCATGATCTGCCGCCTTCATCACCGCCAGATCGCCATCATGCCAGCGCCCGTCCCAAAAGGTGCGGATGGATTTGCCAAAGGCCATGCTGATCTCCTGCTGTTTTGTCGCAAGCTTAATCATGCGGCACAGCCAGCGAAAAGCCCAGTTGCGGTTTCACGCAAGCCCAAGCGAAACCCTGCCGGGGCGGGCGGCCTTTGCGCAAGCAATTGCCCAAATTCCTGCGAAAACCCCATGAAAAAAGCCCTCGGACCGGGGGACAGGTCCGAGGGCTTGGCTGCAAAATGCCAGCCTAAGGGTGGGACAGACGGGGAAAATAGCCCCGAGGCGGACTATGGTGCAGGGTTGAATCGATTCTGTGACGGGCGTGTATCAGGCCGATGCTGTCATTTTGCCGTGCCAATGGCAGCTCACCAGATGGTCATTCACCATGCCAACCGCCTGCATGAACGCATAGCTGATGGTCGGGCCGACAAACTTGAAACCCTCGGCCTTCAGGGCTTTTGACAGCGCCACCGATGCCGCCGTTTGCGCGACGGCTTCGGTCAGGCTACCCAACTGCCGATCCACCGGTTGGCCGCCGACGTGCTTCCATATGAAGGGCGAGAACCCCTCGCGCGCCTCGATCGCCAGATAGGCGCGGGCCCCGGCGAAGGTCGCCTCAATCTTGCCGCGATGGCGGATGATGCCCGGATCGGCGAGCAGACGCAGGGTTTCGGCCTCGCCCCAGGTCGCGAGTACGGCAGGGTCAAACCCGGCAAACGCCGCCCGAAACGTCTCACGCCGCCGCAGAATGGTGATCCAGCTGAGGCCCGCCTGAAATCCTTCTAAGATCAGACATTCAAACAACGCGCGTGGATCGCGCTCGGGGCGGCCCCATTCCTCATCATGATAGGCGACATATAAAGGATCGCTGCCGCACCAAGTGCAGCGTTGGGTCTCATCATTCATCTCGCCCTCATAATCCTTAAAATTGGCCTAAAACCCCAATGTTTAAGCTGGCTTTTACCGTTGTGGCGGCAATGTGTCCATCAGCCCGACTCGCAGGAGCATCGCTATGATCATGCCAAAACCAAAGCCAAAACTCCGGCTGGATGCGCAAGCGGGCGTGGCAAGCCCTTTGGGGGTGGCAATTTCGGCGGGGGATCGGGAAACCTTGTCGATGGTGCGGCAAGCCATTGATACCAAACGCCTGCGTTTGGCCTATCAGCCAGTGGTGCTGGCGCGTGACGCTACCCGCATGGCATTTCAGGAAGGGCTGATCCGGGTGCTTGACCCCACCGGGCGGGTGATTCCGGCGAAAGACTTTATGGAGGCGGTCGAAAGCCACGAAATTGGCCGCGAGATTGACTGTGCCGCGCTGGAAATTGGCCTCGCGGCGCTGGCGCGGGTGCCTGATCTGCGGTTGTCGATCAACATGTCGGCGCGCTTGATCGGCTATGCGCGCTGGATGCACCTGCTGCGGCGCGGGCTTTCGGCAGGGCCCACGATTGGCGAGCGGCTGATTCTCGAAATCACAGAAAGCTCGGCGATGCAGGTGCCCGAACTTGTGGTGGCGTTCATGGATGATCTGAAAGGCGCGGGTGTGGCCTTCGCGCTGGATAATTTCGGCTCGGGCAATATGGCGATCCGCTATTTCAAGGATTTCTACTTCGATATCCTGAAACTGGATGGCCAATTCATCCGCAACATCCACCAAGATGCTGACAACCAAGTGCTGACGGCGGCGCTGTTGTCGATTGGAAAGCATTTTCAAATGTTTACCGTCGCGCAATCGGTGGAGACAAAGGATGAGGCGCAGATGCTGCAAAGCATGGGGGTGGATTGTCTGCAGGGCTATCTGTTTGGTGCCGCCACCCTGAAGCCCGGGTTTGATCGCAATGCTGCGCGGAAAATGGCTTGAAATCGGCAGGGCTGACCCTGCGTCAATCTGGCCGTGCAGAAAACTTGCTTTTCAGAGCCTGTCAACCTAGGGCATGGTTCAGGTCGGCGAAGCAGGGCTTTGCCGGGACAGTTTCTGGGAGAGGGCGCAAGTTATGACCAATGTGGTAATCGTTTCGGCGGCACGGACCGCTGTGGGCAGCTTCAACGGGGCCTTCGCGGCCACTCCGGCGCACGAGTTGGGTGCCGCCGTGATCGAGGCTGTTGTCGCCCGTGCGGGCATCGACAAGGCCGAAGTCGCGGAAACCATTCTCGGCCAAGTGCTGACCGCTGGCCAAGGCCAAAACCCGGCCCGCCAAGCGCATATCCGCGCGGGTCTGGCGAAAGAGGCGTCGGCTTGGTCGCTGAACCAAGTCTGCGGCTCGGGCCTGCGCGCGGTGGCTTTGGGCGCGATGCACGTTCAACTCGGCGATGCGAATATCATCGTCGCGGGCGGTCAGGAAAGCATGTCGCTGTCGCCCCACGTCGCACACCTGCGCGCGGGCCAGAAGATGGGCGATATGAACTTCATCGACAGCATGATCCGTGACGGGTTGTGGGATGCGTTCAACGGCTATCACATGGGCCAAACCGCTGAAAACGTCGCCAATCAGTGGCAAATCAGCCGCGAGATGCAGGACGAATTTGCGCTAGCTTCGCAGAACAAAGCCGAAGCCGCGCAGAAAGCTGGCAAGTTCAAGGATGAGATCGTGGCCTTCACCATCAAGACCCGTAAGGGCGATGTGGTGGTCGATCAGGACGAATACATCCGCCACGGCGCCACCCTCGAATCGATGCAGAAACTGCGCCCGGCTTTCACCAAGGATGGCTCGGTCACGGCGGCGAATGCCTCGGGCCTGAACGATGGCGCGGCAGCGGTGTTGTTGATGTCGGAAGCCGATGCCAACAAGCGCGGGCTGAAACCTTTGGCGCGGATCGCGTCCTATGCAACCGCCGGGCTTGACCCGTCGATCATGGGCGTCGGCCCGATTTTCGCCAGCCGCAAAGCGCTGGAGAAAGCCGGTTGGAAGGCCGCCGATCTTGATCTGATTGAGGCGAATGAGGCGTTCGCCGCACAAGCCTGCGCGGTGAACAAAGACATGGGCTGGGACACCAGCAAGGTCAACGTCAACGGCGGCGCGATTGCAATCGGCCACCCGATCGGGGCCTCGGGCGCGCGGATTTTGAACACGCTGATTCATGAGATGGGCCGCCGCGATGCGAAAAAGGGCCTTGCGACCCTGTGCATCGGCGGTGGCATGGGCGTGGCGATGTGCATTGAGCGCGCTTAAGTCTGCGATATATTGAAATAAAATTCCAGAAGTGGGCGCAACATTGTTGCGCCCACTTATTCATATCAGTAACATGATTTCAACGGCATGGCTTTGGAGGAGAAACGGATGGCAAAGGTAGCGTTGGTTACGGGCGGCTCTCGCGGCATTGGTGCGGCGATTGCGGTGGCATTGAAAGAAGCGGGCTATACGGTTGCTGCGAATTACGCGGGCAATGACGAGGCGGCGGCGGCGTTCACGGCGGAGACCGGGATTCCCACCTATAAATGGTCGGTTGCCGATTACGATGCCTGCGTGGCGGGCATTGCGAAAGTCGAGGCTGATCTGGGCCCGGTCGACGTGCTGGTCAACAATGCGGGCATCACCCGCGATGCGATGTTCCACAAGATGACCCCCGGCCAGTGGAAGGAAGTCATCGACACCAACCTGACCGGGCTTTTCAACATGACCCATCCGCTCTGGACCGGGATGCGCGACCGTAAATTTGGCCGGGTGATCAGCATTTCCTCGATCAATGGCCAGAAGGGCCAAGCGGGGCAGGTGAACTATTCCGCCGCGAAATCCGGCGATCTCGGCTTTACCAAGGCCCTTGCCGCTGAAGGTGCGCGCGCGGGCATTACCGTCAACGCGATCTGCCCCGGCTATATCGGCACCGATATGGTGAAGGCGATTGATGAAAAAGTGCTGAAAGAGCGGATCATTCCGCAGATTCCGGTGGGCCGCTTGGGCGAGCCCGAGGAGATCGCGCGGATCGTGGTGTTTTTGGCCTCGGACGATGCAGGTTTCATCACCGGCTCGACGATTTCGGCAAACGGCGGGCAATTCGTGGTCTAAACCTGCGGTGGGTTTCACCCACCCTACAAGGCTCAGCTTCGGCTGGGCCTTTTTGCTTGCTCGAAGCTGGCTTATTCGGCAGATAAACCCAATCAAAAGGGGGCGTTATGACCAAAACCAAAGCAACGCTGATCGGCCTGACCGCCATCGCCATGTGGTCGCTGTTGGCGCTGTTCACCATCGGCTCGGCCCCGGTGCCACCTTTGCTATTGAACGCTTTGTGCTTTGGCATTGGCGGCACGATTGGCCTGATCTGGACCATCACCGGCGCGGGTCTGGGCGTGCTGAAAACCGTGTCGTGGAAGGTCTATGCCTTTGGCACCTTGGGGCTGTTCGGCTACCATCTGCTTTACTTCACCGCCTTCCGGCTGTCTCCCACCGCCGAAACCGGGCTGATCGCCTACCTTTGGCCGCTGTTCATCGTGCTGCTGTCCGGTCTGCTGCCGGGGGAACGCCTCGGCCCGCTGCATATTCTTGGCGCGGTGATCGCTTTTGCCGGCGCCGCGCTGATCGTGCTGGCGCGCGGCGGTGAGGGGCAAGGCTCGGCGCTCGGACTCACACTCGCGTTCCTTTGCGCGGTGACTTGGGCGGTTTATTCGGTGCTGTCTCGGCGTTTGGGCGCGGTGCCAACCGAATCCGTCACGGTGTTCTGCTTGGCGACCGCCCTGCTCTCGGCGCTTGCACATATGGCATTGGAAACAACGGTTTGGCCGCAAGGCGCGTTGGGCTGGGCCAGTGTCGCAGCCCTTGGCATCGGCCCGGTGGGTGCCGCGTTTTTCACTTGGGACATCGGCATGAAAAAAGGCGACATCCAACTCTTGGGGGTCGCCTCTTATGCAGCACCTTTGCTGTCTACTCTGGCTTTGGTGGCTGCGGGGATTACCCAACCGTCAAGTGCTATTCTGTTGGCGGCGATTTTGATCACGGCAGGGGCGGCGCTGGCGGCAAAAGCGAGTTCAATGAAAGCAAGCCCTGCGGCCAGCGCCAAAAAGGGTTAAGCGCTCAGCCGACCAATTTCCTCTTTCAGTTTCAGCTTTTGCTTCTTCAGATCGGCGATGTGCAGATCATCCACGGCATGGGCGCGCTGCGCCTGTTCGACTTTGGATGAGAGGGTTTCGTGCTTCTTTTTCAGTTCAGCGATATGGGAAGCGACGGTCATGCAAGTCCTCCTGATGCTGGTTCAACCCGACGATTGCAGCACAGAATCCGAGTCGTGTCATCAAAGTTTCGCACAACCTTTGCGATAGTTTTGTCAAATTAGCGGAATTCATCCGAAAGCGATTCGCCATTGCGCAAGATTGCGCTGGCACGCGGCGTGTAGCTCTCCCGGTCGCCATCATGGGATGTGCCGTGATGGATCACAAACGGGGCCAGCAGCCGAAACGCCGCCCGCCCGGTCTTGCGCGCGCGCAGCAGGATCCGCAGCGCCGGTTTGCCCTCGCGCGGGGTCAACGGCAGCACCGAGGCGGAACCGAGTTTACCCCCCATCGCCGCCAGCACTTCCGGCAAGCCATCCGCGCCGCAAATCAGCGTCAGCCAGCCGCCCGGCGCCAAGCGTCGGCTGGCGGCCTGCACCCAATCGCCCAAGGGCGTGTCGATCTGCAACGCCACAGCACGTCCCGCGTTCGGGCTGGGCGTGCCGCCTTTGGGGTAATAGGGCGGGTTGGCGATCACATGGTCAAAATCCATCCGCAGCGGCTTCGGCATATCCGCCAGATCGCCAACCTCTACCTGCATCGCCACGCCATTCTCCTCGGCATTGCGTCGGGCCAAAGCGGCATACTCCGCCTGCAATTCCAGCCCCGCCAGACGCAAACCCGGCACCCGCCGGGCGAGACAAAGCGCCGCAGCCCCGACACCGCAGCCCAGATCCAGCACCGATTGGCCGGGCAGCGCAGGGCAGGCGGCGGCCAGCAACACCGGGTCGGTTGCCGCGCGGTAGCCCTGACGCGGCTGCCAAAGCTGCAATTTACCGCAGAGAAAGGCGTCTTGCGTCAGATCCTGCATCTACAGCCCATCCGGGATGGCATTATCCACCAGCACCGCGCGGGCCAGAAACAAATCCCGGTCCGCCACCATGATCCGGCGCGGGAACAATCCGATGCCGCCTTCCAGCGTGCTCATGTGGACGTCCATCACAAAGCTGTCTATACCCTCGCCCTCAAGGAGCACTTGAGCAAAGGCGATCACGGTGGGGTCGGTTGTGCGCAATAAAAGCTTCATGGGATTGGGTTTAACCGGGGGCATGCCTCCGAGTCGATACCCTCGTGTCGATACCTGAAGGGGTAACAATGAGCGTGACCGAGGCTGCACAAAAACCGCATGATCGGCTGGCCGATGCTTTGGCCGAGGATATGGCGGCGGTGAACCTGATGATCCGGGCGCGGATGGCGTCGGACCACGCGCCGCGCATCCCGGAAGTGACCGCCCATCTGATCGAGGCGGGCGGCAAACGCCTGCGTCCGATGCTGGTCTTGGCCGCTGCGCGCCTGCTGGGCTATGCCGGGCCGTTCCATGTGCATCTGGCCGCCACGGTGGAATTCATCCACACCGCCACCCTGCTGCACGACGATGTGGTCGATGAAAGCGCGCGCCGTCGCGGTCGCCCTACGGCGAATCTGCTCTGGGATAACAAATCTTCCGTTCTGGTCGGCGATTACCTGTTCGCCCGCGCCTTTCAACTGATGGTGGAGCCCGGCAATCTGCGCGTGCTGGATATCCTTGCCAATGCTTCCGCCACCATTGCCGAAGGCGAAGTGCTGCAACTGACTGCCGCGCAAGATTTGGCCACCACCGAAGCGATCTATCTGCAAGTCGTGCGCGGCAAGACCGCCGCTTTGTTTTCCGCTGCCACCGAATCCGGCGCGGAAATCGCAGGCGGCACCCCGGCGCAGGTCAAGGCGCTGTTCGATTATGGCGACGCCTTGGGCATCGCTTTCCAGATCGTCGATGATCTTCTGGATTACGGCGGCTCGGCTGCCGCTATCGGCAAAAACACCGGCGATGATTTCCGCGAGCGCAAGCTGACGCTGCCGGTGATCAAAGCTGTCGCCAAGGCCAACCCGGAACAACGCGCCTTCTGGATGCGGGTGATCGAAAAGGGCCAGCAGGCCGATGGCGATCTTGAACACGCGCTGGCGCTGATGGCGCAGCATGGCGCGATGGAAGCCGCCCGCGCCGATGCCTTGGCTTGGGCCGCGAAAGCCCAATCCGCGCTGAAAGCGCTGCCAGACCACCCTTTGCGGGACATGCTGTCAGATCTTGCCGCTTACGTGGTTGAACGGATCAATTAAACGGGCTGTCGCGCGGGTCATGGCGGCGGGGAGTTTGGGACAGGCTCAAAGCACCGGAGCCGCAGCCACCCACCATGCCGGGGCATCTTCCCGCAGCGCCTCTGCGGCGGCTTTGGCCAGTTCCTCGCTGGCGAACAGACCAAAACAGGTCGCCCCCGATCCCGACATCCGCGCCAGCAAACAGCCGGGCCGCGCCTCCAGCGCCGCTTTCACGTCCGCAATCACTGGGGCCAAGCCAATCGCCGGAGCTTCCAGATCATTGCGTTGACCCGCGAGCCATGCGGCCAGTTCCAGCGCCGATCCGCAGGCAGGCATTGCAGACATCGCCGGATTATCCTTGCGTGGCAGAGCCTTGAACACCGCAGGCGTGGCCACCCCCACCCCCGGATTGACCAACACGACATAACATTCCGGCAAGGCGGGCAGGGCGGTTAACACCTCGCCCACCCCCTGCATCCGCACCGGAACGCCAGCCAGACAAACCGGAACATCTGCCCCCAAAGCCAGCACCGCCGCCGCATTTGGCAGAGCCACGCCGGACATCGCAGACAAAACCCGCAAGGCCGCCGCCGCATCGGCAGAGCCGCCACCGATGCCAGAGGCCACGGGCAAATGTTTCTCCAACGCCAGCGCCGCATCAAGGCCCAGACACCGCGCCGCCCGCAGCACAAGGTTATCATTGCCCGACAACCCGGCCCCCTGCGGCCCCGTCACCGTCAGGCTCAGCCGCTCCGCAGGCGCAGCCGTCACCCAATCGCCCACCCCGGCAAATACCACGATGCTGTCCAAAAGATGATAGCCATCGGCGCGCTGCCCGACCACATGCAGCGCCAGATTTATCTTGGCCGGGGCAAACTCCCGCAATTCCGCGTCACGGCGTTGCAGCGGCGGCCTCAACGGGTTTCAGCGGCGCTGCGCCCTCAGCGGCCAGAACCGCATCCAAGCCTTTCTCCAGCTTCAGGCGCAGCCGCGCCGCCAGCTTGTCATCCGGGCCATAGGACAGCGCGCGACGCCACTGATATTCCGCCTCACGTTTGCGCCCCACCGCCCAATAGACGTCGCCCAGATGGTCGGTCACCGTCGCATCCACTGCCATCCGCAACGAGGCCTGCTCCATCGGCAGCAGCGCATCCTGATAGCGCCCCAAGCGGTAATAGGCCCAGCCGAGGCTGTCGAGAATCGCGCCACTGTCCGGGCGCATCAACACCGCGCGCTTGATCATCCCCAAAGCCTCATCCAGCTTGCGGCCCTGATCGACAAGGCTATAGCCGAGGTAGTTCAGCAGTTCCGGTTCGTCCGGGCTCAACGCCATCGCGCGGCGGAAATCGGCTTCGGCGGCGTCATAATGCTTCAACTGATCCGAGACCACGCCCCGGCTGTAGAACAAGACCCAGTGGCCCCGCGTCGGTTTGGGCACCATTTTGATCGCGGTATCATAGGCTTTGAAAGCCTCATCATAGCGTTTCTCACGCCGCATCCCATCGGCCAGCGCCACCTGCACCGCCAGAATATCGCCATGCACCCGCGCCAGACCTTGCAGGATTTCCAAAGCCGCTTCGGGATGGTTCGCCGCAAAGGTCGCATTGGCGCGGCCAATTTCGGCGGCATGGAAGTTCGGATCGGTGGGCGGCACCAAAGCATAGGCCGTCGTCGCCAAGGCGTGCTGGCCCTGCTGCTCCAACAGCCCCGCCACCAGCAATTCTGCTTCGGTATTGTCGGGGCGCAGATAGGCGGCGGCGCGGGCATGCAGCAGGGTGTAAGACGCATCCGCCTCGCCCTTCACCGCATTGGCCATGCTGTAGAACACTTCGCCGAGACCCTCGCTGGCGTTGCGCGCAATGGTGAAGGGCAGAGGTTCGCCGGCGTCCAAACGGCGGCGCAGATCGTCGATTTCAAGATCATTGCCGGGCTGGAAATTGCGGTCAATCATCGCCACGGCGTCTGGGTTACGCTCCAACTGGCTGAGGATTTCCACCGTTGCGATCAGGCCGCGCCGGGTCAGCGGAAAGCTTCCCGCAGCCTTGCCGGACAGGATGTTCTCGGCCCCCTCGTAATCGCCCGCTGAAGCGAGTGCGAGCGCCTTGTGGTAGAGCCCAAACGCTTCCAGCCCCTTGGTTTTGGCAAGCTTGTCAAAGCCTTCGCTGGCCTCCGACATCCGACCCAAGCCCAGCTTGGCCCAAGACTTCACCAGGTCATCCAGCACCGCACCCGCTGATCCGCCTGCGGCCTGCTCTTGCAAAATAGCCTCATAATCCTGCCGCTTGGCATCATCGGCGATCAAAACCACCGTGGCTGTCTGGCTTTTTGCACCCGCCTTCTGCAGAGCGCGCGCCAGTTGCGCAGCCCCCTCCATATCGCCCACACCGACATGCGCCATCACCGCGCCTTCCAGCAGCGCCGGGTTGGTTGCATCGCCCGCCAGCGCGCGGCCATACCACTCCACCGCCGCCGCATAATCGGATTCCGACGCAGCCACCCCGGCCGCGAGATAAGCCCCAGCTTCGCTCACCGGGCCTTCGCTGACCGTTGCTTCCGTCGCATCGGCTTTCACCTTCGCGGTTTCAGCCAGTGCGGCAAACGGCAAAACTGTCAGAGCAGAGGCCAGCAGCAGTTGCGTGCGGGTCAGGCGGGGAAATGGCATCCGGGGCGGCTCCTGTAAGCGTTGCCACAAAGCTAGAGCCGCGCGGGCCGAGAAGCAATGCGGGCCGGGGGTGATAAACCCCCAGCCCGCGCATCTTCGCTGATCCGACCGGGTTTGTCAGATCACATGTTGGGGTAGTTACATGTTCGGATAGTTCGGCCCACCGCCACCCATCGGCGTGGTCCAGACGATGTTCTGCGACGGGTCTTTGATGTCGCAGGTTTTGCAATGCACGCAGTTCTGGAAGTTGATCTGGAAACGCGGTTCCTTCCCCGCCTCGGCGATCACCTCATACACCCCCGCCGGGCAATAGCGTTGCGCAGGCTCGGCATAAAGTGGCAGGTTGACCGAGATCGGGATGCTCGCATCCTTCAGCTTCAGATGCGCCGGCTG
>CAYLYV010000131.1:0-13140 GCA_964387655.1 uncultured Cypionkella sp.
AAGCGTGTTCTGTCGGCTTAGCGTACTATTTTGCACTCTCCGGCATCAGACCCCATACTCGTCGCGCCCGCCAGCAAGCTTTTGGGACTGCCCCACCGTGGTGCCTTCGATGCGGAAGTGACCATCGAAGAAATCATCGCGTTTTTAGAAATGCGCCTCTTCAGCTTAACAGACGAAGAACTTTCCCGGCGGGTCCGAGTCCGGATCGAACTGCTCGAAGCGCTTTGCGGCAAAAGGTCATCCAGTGGCTGGATTGCGAACACCGTACAGGCGAAGCGGGACTTCGCCTTGGCATATACGGATCTCGCGGCAGAGATACTGCCAGATCTTGCGGTGCGCCCATCAACTGATGGTCCCAAGGCTATCACACGCATTTTCGAGGGGCTCTCGATCCCCGAACTTTCCGAGCTCAAGCTGAGGCACGAATTTGGGAGCGGGGTGCGCCCCAAATACGCCAATGTCCAGTTTCCCGGGTGCGCTGAGCACTGGAACCGCCTGCGCGACAGTGGACTGCTCGAGGGCACGCCATACGTTGCGGAAAAGGCGGGAAAGTCGCTTGCGATACGTGTCCCGACGCCTGGGATCAACCCGATGATGCCCTTTGACGATGAACGCGACAAAGTGGAATGCGGCCTGATGGCAATAAAGGACATGGTTCACTGGTTGCGAGCCAACGGGGCCAGCCTCGCCCGACTGATGGTCTAGTTCCGGTAAGGATGGACCTTCCAAAGCGCAACCACGCCCGATATCAACGGTTATTTCGGTTGAACAGGGGCGGCCGAGGGTGTGTGGAAACTTGGGTTCGGCTCGCCGGCGTCGTGTCAGTAGTCTTGGAACGCCTTGCTTCGGATAGGCTGATGGTCCGGCGATCGCTGGCCGACGCACCATCCGCGAGGATAGTCAGCCCGGGATTGCCTGCATGAGCCGCCGGATGCCGATCAGGGCGACCATCCGCTTGATGTTGTAGGCCAGCACATTCAACGCCATCTCGGTGCGCACGTTTTTCAGCCTCCGTGTCAGGAAATGGGTGGCGCCCATCCAGGCTTTGATCGTGCCGAACGGGTGCTCGACCGTGCAGCGGCGCAGGGTCATGAGATCGGGGTCACGGCTGAGCCTTTGACGCGCAGCATCGACCAGTTCTTCGTGCTCCCAACGGGTGATCCGCCGTTCGGTGCCGGTGGTGCATCTGCTCTGGAGGGGGCAGGTCTGGCACTGGTTGATCCAGTAGCGCCGGACCTGAAGACCGCCTTCTTCGCGGGTGTAGCGGTAGATCAACTCCTGCCCGGCAGGGCAGGTGTAGATGTCGCGTTCTTGGTCGTAGAGAAAGTCGGCCTTCACATACATGCCCTTGGCCGCATTGCCCGAAGTAGCCGGGCGCGGCACGGTCGTGGTGATGTCCGCCGCATGGCAGGCGAGGATCTCGGTGCCGCTGAAATAGCCCTTGTCGGCAATGGCGTGCAGGTCCGCGCGGCCGAGGGCCTCCTTGGCCGCGGTCGCCATCGGGCTGAGTTGATCGCGGTCGAAGCCCTGGTTGATGACCTCATGCGCGACGATGATGTGGGTCTCGGTGTCGACGGCCGTCTGGACGTTGTAGCCAACCATCCCGCTGTGCCGCGCACTGGTCGCCATCGCCCGGGCGTCGGGATCGGTCAGGGAAATCTGGCCGTCCGGGGCGTCGACCAACGCTCTGCCCATCGCCTTCAGCCGGTCGATCTCCTGCCGGATGCGGCCATAACGGCGGGAAAGATGGGCTACCTTTACCTCTCGAGTCTCGCCCTCTTCCTGCCGATCGATGCGCACCATCTCGGTGATGTAGCGTTCGACATCGGCCTCCAGATGCGCGAGGCGGCTGGCGATCTTGCCCTTGGTGAAGTTGCGGTCGCGGTTGTTGACGGCTTTGAATTTACTGCCGTCGATGGCGACGCAATCGCCCTTGAGGGTACCGATCCGCCGGCAGAGTTCGACGAACTGCGCGCAGACCTTGCGGATACCTGCACCGTTATCACGCCGGAAATCCGCGATGGTCTTGTGGTCCGGCACCAGGCGACCGGTCAGCCACATCACCTCGACATTCCGCCCCGCCTCGCGCTCCAGCCTGCGGCTGGACAGGATGCGGTTCAGATACCCATAGATGAACAGCTTGAGCAGAACCGCCGGATGGTAGCCGGGCCGCCCTGTCCGCGCCGGAGTTGACCGACCAAACCCAAGGCCCGGCAGATCGAGCTCACCAACAAAGAGATCGACGACGCGCACCAGACTGTCCTCGCCGATCCAGTCCTCCAGCCGGTCCGGGAAAAGCACCGTTTGACCCCTGTCCACACCCTCGATGAAACCCGCCATCTGCGCCCCCCGCTGACCTGCGGAAGTCTACCACAAAAGGCAGTTTTCACACACCCTCGGCCCATTGCTGCCGTTCGCCACATCTGAATGCCGTAAATCGGCATTCCCCAAAACGGACGTTCGGTAGACTCCCAATCCAGCGGCGCTGACCAAAAGCAGGACTGGAGATCCTTCAGCTACCGCGTATCGCGTGGAAGATAATCTTTGCGCGCTCCGCCCACCAAGCCTGTTAGCCATAGGTAAGCGCGTTGCGGACCTTCCAGAGATATCTAAAGCCACGCCAATTACCGGGGGCCAAGACGATCATCTCTGCCCATAATTTGCCGTCGTCTGCGACCATCACGGCCCTGCACGGTCTGGGATCAGTCCGCTTGCCTGGACGGGCGGGCATCCGTACCTGAAAGATCGATTGCCGCCACAAACCCAGACTGCCCCGCGATTGGCGAGGTCAGCGAAAAGGTGCAGTCGGCCCGGTCAGCAATGGTGCGAACGATGGTCAATCCCAGACCGCTGCCATCGCCGGCACCCGCGCCCCGTTCGAAACGAGAGGTGAGCCTGGCCAGCGTTTCGGGTGAAATCGGCGGACCTTCGTTGGCGACCGTCAAAATGCTTTGCGCCGTCAATCCGATCCTGACGGCACCGCCTGCCACTCCATGTTTCAGCGCGTTTTCGATCAGGTTGCGGCACAGGATGCCGAAGATATCCGGGTCGATGTCGGACAGTACGGGCGTTCCGGGTAAAGCAAGCTCAAGCCGCTCTGCACCCGTCGACCTCGCAAATTCGTCCACCACAAGACCAAGGACGGGGCGCAGATCCCTGAATGCGCCGCCGCGCAGGAGTCCGCCCTCTGCGCGGGCAAGTTGCATCATCTTTTCCGACACCCGGATCAAGCGCTTCAGCGCCGTCTCGATCTCGGCCCCGCGCCGGGCCGCCTCGGGATCCTTCGTTTCGGTTTGCAGGCGCTGCGCCTGGGCGATGGCACCCGCGACGGGGGTGCGCAATTCATGCGCCGCGTTGGCCGCGAAGCTGCGTTCTGCCTCGAAGGCGGCGCTGAGACGGGCCAGAAGCTGGTTTATGGCCGCAGCTATCGGGGCAACCTCGCTGGGCAGCCCGGTCTTGGGCAGCGCGGACAGATCACGCGGCCCGCGAAGCGCCAAAGCATTGCGCAGCCGCCGCACGGGTGCAAAGCTCAGGCGCACAGCCGCAAGGATCGCTGTAAGGCTGAGCGGTATGACGACCAGCAAAGGCAGGCCAAGGCCAAGCTGCATCTCACGCGCGATCGTCGCGCGGTGGTCCAGCGGTTCGGCCACCGCGATGGTGATGGTTCCCTGCAAAGCCGCGTCGAAGTAAAGCCTGTGAGTCGCGGTCTGCCGGAAACCCTGACCGTCATAGGGCGGAAATCCGGATGTGTCGGCAGCATGCGACGTCAGAAGAAGCCGCCCCCGTGAATCCCGCACGACGTAGGTAAAGAACTCATCTTCGTTCCGCAGGGGGGCTATCTGTTGTTCGACGCCCTCTTCATCACGGTTGACGATGTCGCGGACAGCCAGTGGCAGGATCCGCTGCGCGGTCTCCTGCAGCGTGGAATCAAAGACCTCGTCCATTTCGTGGCGCAGCAGGGTCGCGGTCACGGTCGCGGCCCCGGCCCAAAGCAGGGTAACACACAGGCCGATGACTAGGGCGAGACGGGCCTGAAGCGAACGCGGCATCCTCATGCCGACCCAAGCCGATAGCCAAGGCCGCGTTCGGTTTCGATCACCCCATGGCCCAGTTTCTTGCGCAAGCGGCTGACATGTACCTCAATCGTGTTGCTTTCGACTTCGGAGTCAAAGGAATAGAGCCGTTCTTCAAGCTGCGCCTTCGACAGCAACTGCTGCGGCCGCTGCAGGAAGGCTTCGAACAGCACCCATTCCTTGGCCGTTAGCGGAACGGCACGGCCATTGGCGCGCACGCTGCGTGCGGCAAGATCGACTTCCAGCGTCCCGAGGGTGACAATCGGGTTAGGGTTTCCCGCATAGCGCCGCGCCACAGACCCGATCCGCGCCGAGAGTTCGGCAAGATCGAACGGCTTGACCAGATAATCATCCGCCCCGGCATTCAGCCCCTCGATCCGGTCGGAAATCTGATCAAGCGCGGTCAGGATGATCACGGGCGTGACATTGCCCTGAACCCGCAGACTTCGAAGGAACGGAATCCCCCGTCCGTCCGGCAGCATCAGGTCCAGTAGCACGAGGTCATAACCCGCGACGGCAAGGTGATCGTGCGCACTATCCAGCCGCATGACCCAGTCGACCGAGTGGCCATCCGCCGCGATCTGGTCGCGCACGGCGGCCCCCAGGACCATGTCGTCTTCGATCAGCAGGATGCGCATTGAGTGTCGTCCGATCTTTTGCGGTCATGCTGTGTGACCGGACCACCTGACCTCAAGCTGAAGCATGCCATCTACAGGCTTCAGGCCCCCGTCAGCTTCGGGGCGCAAATTGCATTGATTGGTGCTGAACGGAGTATGACGAATGCGGACCCCGCTGACCATTCTGATTGTTATGACATCGCTAGGGGTCGCCTGTGCCGCCCACGCCGACGACGCCTGCACCGTGCCAATGGCGGACTGGCAGCCACGCGCGGCGGTGCAGCAGATGGCAGAAGCGCAGGGATGGACGGTCCGGCGCATCAAGATCGATGATGGTTGTTACGAAATCAAGGCTACCGACGCGGAAGGCCGCGCGATTGAGGTCAAGGTCGATCCCGCCTCGCTGGTGATCATCGAACTCGAATTCGGAGACTGACGCCAAGTGCATTGGACAGCTTGTCCGGCCTGCGCTTTCTGACGGCAACCTGAAGTGAAAACCGCCCGCCCGTCAGAAAGCGATCAGTTGAGTGTGCGAAACATCCCAACGTCGACGCAACATCAGGAGACCATCATGAAGACCACGCTTGCCCTACTGACCGCGACTACTGCGCTTGGCGCTATCTTAGCTATCCCGTCGATTGGCGCGATCCGCACCGTTGAATCAAGTGAAACGGGCATCTCTCGTGCCGCCTTTTCAGCATCTGACGTCACTATGCAGGATGGAATGCTCCTGCTTGCTAGCGGCGATGACGAGGATGACGACGAAGGGGATGACTGCGATGACGACGAAGGCGACGACGATGCGGGCGCCTGCGCCGCGGGATCGAACCCCGCCCCTACAGGCACGGTTGCGCCACCCGCCAATGGCTTGTTCGGCAATGGTGCCGCGCCACAGGTTCAAGTGAACTGACGGACCGCAGCCTGCCTCTTGCACCGACCCTCAACTGGAGATCAAAGATGAAGTCCCTAATTGCCGCCTTGGCCCTGACCACTGCTCTGATTGCGCCCGGCATGGCGCTGGCACGCCCCGTGACCGTGACGACCACGCTCAACGCCTATGGCGGCAATGGCGCGTATCTCGCGTTTTATGTGACCGACGCCCAGGGTGCCTATAAGGGCAGCCTGTGGATGGCGGGCGGCAAGTCGAAATATTACGAGCATCTGAGCGACTGGTATCGTGCCACCGGCGGGGACAGCGCCGAAATCAACGGTATCACCGGCGCAAGCGTTGGCGCGGGCCGCGAACTCTTAATCACGCTCGATCTGGCCGACGCGCTATTTGATGCGGGCTACGTCCTGCACGTTGATGCCGCAGTCGAGGACATGCGCAACAGCCCTTCCGAGATTGCGGTGCCGCTCACCACCGCCGGGGCCGGGCAGACTCATCCGGGCAAACGCTACATCGCCTCGCTTGCCTACGATATGTGAAGGGGCAGCCTGTGATGATCCGCTCTCTGCATCGCTGGCCCGGCCTGATTGCCGCCCTGTTGCTTGTCCTGCTTGGCCTGTCGGGAGCCGCCCTGTCGGTCTTTCCGGCGGTCGACGCTGTGGGGGTGCCCGCAACGTCAGAGCCTGCGCTGACCGTGGCAGACCTCGCCTCGCGGATCCAGGCGGTTTATCCGGGGGTAGAGCAAATCCACCGCGCACCGTCGGGTCGGATCACCGCGTTCTGGTTTGACGCGGGCACGCCGGGCGGGGCAGTGATTGACCCGACAACCGGCAAAGGCGTCGGAAGCGCAGACGTCCCGCCGCTGCAACGGTGGCTGACAACGCTGCATCGCTCGCTGTTTCTTGACGACGCCGGGCGGATCGTCGCGGCGGTCGGGGCGGCAGCCATGCTGTTGCTGGCACTCACCGGCGCGGCACTTGTTGTGCGGCGGACGGGTGGTTGGCGGCATGTGCTGTCGCCGCTTAAAGGGCCGCTGGTTGGGCGCGTCCATGTCGAGATTGCGCGTTTTGCAGTGCTGGGGCTTACCCTATCGTCGTTGACGGCGTTGTGGATGACTGCCTCGACCTTTGGCTTGCTTCCGGAAGGTGCGGGCCCGCCGCCTTTTCGAGAAGTCAGTGGGCAGGCTGGTTTCGATCTGGCACAGATGCAGGCTCTGCAGAACACGCCAGTCACCGCGTTGCGCGATCTGACTTTCCCCTATCCAGACGACCTGACCGATGCCTTCACGCTAAAGACTGATTCAGGTCAAGGCTTTGTCGATCAAGGTACGGGTATAATTGTGGCATGGAGCGACCTATCGGCGTGGGACCGGATGACAGAAACGATCTACATGCTGCACACGGGTCGGGGGGCGGCGGTTCTTGGCCTTGTCCTTGGTCTGATGGCGCTTGGCGTACCGGTCATGGCGGGCACCGGCACACTGTTGTGGGTGGCGTCTCGGCGGTCACGGCCACGGTTGCGCGATAATGCCAGCGCGGCTCAGGCCGATACTATCCTGTTGGTCGGCAGCGAGGGCGGCAGCACCTGGGGCTTTGCCGCAACGTTGCACGCCGCGCTGACAGCGGCAGGTGAGCGTGTCCACACTGCACCGATGTCAGCCTTCGCGCCGGGGCGTTACCATCGGGCTGCCCGGATTGTGGTGTTTGCCGCAACCTATGGCAACGGCACCGCCCCGACCTCGGCCAAAAGTTTTATGGACCGACTGGCTGCCTTGCCCGCGTTGCCCATCCCGCTCACTGTTCTGGGCTTTGGCGACCGTAGCTTCCCTGCCTATTGTGGCTTTGCACAGGATGTCGCGGCGGCGGCAGAGGCGCGCGGCTGGGCGATGCTTTTGCCATTTGACAGCGTGGATCGTCAGTCACCGGAGGATTTCGCCCGCTGGGGCCGGAGATTTGGCGCGAAGATTGGGGTTCCGCTGGAATTGAACCACCAACCTGTCATGACCCGAACCGAGACACTAACGCTGATCTCACGACGCGACTATGGGGTAGAGGTACAGGCGCCGACTGCGATCCTGCGGTTTGCATTGCCCGTGGTGCCGTTTTGGCGTCGCGTGACCGGGCTTGGCGTCATGCGGTTTGCGGCGGGCGATCTGCTGGGGATCGTGCCCACGGGATCGCTGGTGCCGAGGTTTTACTCGCTGGCCTCTGCGACGGGCGACGGGTTTGTCGAGATCTGCGTGCGCAAGCATCCGGATGGATCGTGCTCGGGCCAGCTTTTTGCCCTTACGCCCGGTGAGGCTATAGGGGCTTTTGTCCGTCGCAATCCAACCTTCCGGCCCGCGCGCGGCCGTGGTCCGGTGATCCTGATCGGGGCCGGGACTGGCATCGGCCCGCTGGCGGGATTTCTGCGGGCGAACTACAGGCATCGGCCCATGCATCTGTGGTTCGGCGCGCGGCATCCCGACAGTGACATGCTTTATGGCGAAGATCTGGCGGGCTGGGCGGCCGACGGGCATCTGGGCACACTGACCACCGCCTTCTCGCGCACCGCCACACATTTCCATGTGCAGGACGCCCTGCGCCGCGATGGAGCGCGCGTAGTCCAACTTGTTGCCAGTGGCGCGCAAATTCTGGTTTGCGGCGGTCGAGGCATGGCAGTGGGTGTGTCCGAAGCACTGGCCGATATCCTTGCCCCGCTGGGTCTGACGCCTGCGCGGCTGAAAGCAGAGGGACGCTATGCCGAAGACGTTTACTGATCTCTCGCGCCACGCGCTGCACGGGCCGACCATGGGCACACGATGGTCCGCCCTGTTCCACATGCCGCCGCAGTTTGACGAAAAACCCGTCGCGACAGCGATGGCTGCGGCGATGACCGAAGTTGATGGGCAGATGTCCACTTGGAAACCCGACAGCGATCTGATGCGCCTGAATTCTGCGGCACCCGAGACTTGGGTCGATCTGCCCGCGCGGTTGCTCGTCGTGCTGGACGCAGCCCTAAACATCGGGCGCGCCTCTGGCGGGGCCTTCGACATCGGGGTGGGCGATGCTGTGGCTGCATGGGGTTTTGGTCCCGGCGCAGCGAATGAAACCGCCATTCGCGCCGCGCTGAGCCGCACAAGACCCCCGGCACATCAGGTGTTGGAGCTTGACTTGAGCTTGGGGCGGGCGCGCAAACATGCCCCCTTGATGCTGGATCTGTCTGGCATCGCCAAAGGCTACGGTGTGGATCGTCTGGCCGAGGTAGCGCTTGGGTTCGGCATCCCATCCGCGCTGACAGCCATCGACGGCGAGTTGCGCGCCACCGGTCTGCAACCGGACGGCACGGCTTGGACTGTCGCGGTTGAACGCCCCGACCATGTGGCCCGCGCACCGCACGCGATCGTGGCGTTGCACGACGCGGCCATCGCCACTTCGGGCGACTACCGGCACTGGGTGGCGGTCGGCGACCGGCGGTTGGCGCACACCATGGACCCGGCGCGGGGCGGGCCCTTGGCGGTTTCTCCCGCCTCGGTCACAGTGGTGGCCGCGACCTGCATGATGGCCGATGCTTGGGCAACGGCGCTGATGGTGAGCGGCAGCGTGGAGGGCGCGAATTTGGCGCGCAAACACAATCTGGATGCCCTTTTCATTGACCGGGATGGCAATCAGCTTCGTGAAACTAGGGTGGGGCGGCTCTTTGAGCCAGGCACAAAGCCAAACCACTTGGCTTCTGCAGATAGCTGCGCCAGATGAAGGCTTCGTTGCATAATCGCCTGAACGTCGCGCTACTAACTGTGGCCTTGCTTGGTCTGCTGTCTGGTCTTGCGCTGATGCTGACCGGACGGGCCGACCTTGCCATGATCGCTTGGGCGGCGGGTGTCGTGCCGGTGTTTGCCGCCCTTGTCCTTGAGATCCTTCGCAGCCTTTGGAAGGGCGAAGTCGGACTCGATATTGTGGCCGCTCTGTCGATGTCGGCGGCGCTGCTGTTCGGTGAGGGGCTTGCGGCAGCCGTGGTGGCATTGATGTATTCGGGCGGCACCTTCCTTGAAAGCTTTGCCGAGGGCCGCGCCCGGCGCGAAATGAGCGACCTGTTGTCCCGCGTGCCCCGGACCGCCACACGCCACCGAGGCGGCGGGCTGGAAGATGTGGCGCTGGAAGAAATCAACCCTGACGACCTTCTGCTGATCCGGCAAGGCGATGTGGCACCCGTGGATGGCACCGTGGACGCGGGCCGGGCGATGCTGGACCAGTCGGCGCTGACGGGCGAGTCGATGCCAGTCCGGCTGGAGCGGGGGCAAGACGTCATGAGTGGGTCAACCAACGCGGGCGAGGCTTTCGATCTGCGGGTCACAAGGGCAGCGGCCGACAGCACCTATGCTGGCATCGTTCGGCTGGTCGAGGCGGCGCAAGCCTCCAAAGCGCCGATGGCGCGGCTGGCCGACCGCTATTCGCTGTTATTCCTCGCTGTCACGGTCGCGCTCGCGGCGGCTGCATGGTGGTTCACCGGCGATCCAATCCGCGCAGTGGCGGTGCTGGTGGTTGCAACGCCGTGCCCACTTATCCTTGCGGTGCCAGTCGCACTTGTGGCCGGTTTGTCGCGGGCCGCGCATTTCGGAGTGTTGATCAAAGGCGCGAAACCGCTTGAGGCACTGGCGCGCATCAAAACGCTGATCCTGGATAAGACCGGCACCTTGACTGACGGGCGACCACAGATCGTGTCCATCGAGACGCATGGTGACCTTTCCAAGGACGAGATCCTGTATTTCGCCGCGGCTCTTGATCAGGCATCGAAGCACCCGATCGCGCAGGCCATCGTCGCGGCGGCCCGTGCCGGTGGCGCAGCTCTGTCGATCCCTGAAAACGTGGTCGAAACACCGGGCGAGGGCGTTGCCGGGACCATCGTCGGCCGCCATGTTGTTGTAGGCGGTGCAGCTTTCGTCGCAGCCACGTCGGGTGCTGCGGACACTGACAAAGCCATCATTGCTGCGGGTTCGGTTGTCGTTTCGCTTGCGGTGGACGGTAAGTTGATGGGCCATATCATCATGGCCGATGCATTGCGGTCGGGTACAGCGGATTTGCTTGCCGGACTGCGGCATCTTGGTATCACCCGCATCCTGCTGGCCACCGGTGACCGCCGCGCCGTTGCCGAGGCGGTGACGGCAGGGCTGGAACTCGACGCTGTCCACGCCGAGCTAACGCCTGACCAGAAAGTCCAGCTGGTTCTGACCGAACGCAAGAATGGCCCGGTGATGATGGTCGGCGACGGGGTGAATGATGCCCCCGCCCTTGCCGCCGCTGACATTGGCGTGGCGATGGGTGCGCGGGGTGCAGCGGCTTCAGCAGAGGCGGCGGATGTGGTGTTGCTGGTCGATCACCTAGACCGGCTGTTGCCGGGGATCGAGGTGGCCCAAAAGTCGCGCCGGATCGCACTTGAAAGCGTCGCCGCAGGGATCGGCCTGTCGATCCTTGGCATGGTTGCCGCTGCTTTAGGGTATTTGACACCCGTGCAGGGCGCTCTTGTGCAAGAAGCCATAGACGTGGCGGTCATCCTGAATGCGCTCAGGGCGCTCAGGATCATGCCGGACCAGCTTGGTCAGAGCGCGACTGGCCCTGAAGCCCAGACGACCGCGCTATAACCCCGAAGGACATTTGAAATGAGCAGATTGACCCACTCCGAAATCCACATGGTCCACCGCATAGGCTGGCTGCGCGCTGCCGTTCTGGGCGCGAATGATGGCCTTGTCTCGACAGCCAGTCTGGTTGTCGGCGTGGCTGCCGCAGGGTCCGGGCGACCCGAAATCCTGATCGCCGGTCTGGCCGGGCTAGTGGCGGGTGCAATGTCGATGGCGGCGGGCGAATATGTCTCGGTCAGCTCGCAAACAGATGCTGAGCAGGCCGATCTTGCGCGCGAAACCAAAGAACTGAATGACTCACCCTCGGCGGAGCTTGAAGAACTAGCCCATATCTACGTCGCGCGTGGGCTGGATGAAGGCCTGGCCCGACAAGTCGCAGTCCAGCTGACGCAAAAAGACGCGCTCGGTGCCCATGCGCGGGACGAACTTGGCATCTCGGAAACGGTCACCGCCCGACCGATCCAGGCCGCGGTAGTCTCCGCGATGACCTTCGCAGCCGGTGCGGTCATCCCGCTGATCGTGGCATCGGTGGCACCCGCAGCGCAGATATCGGTGATTGTCGCGGGCACGACCCTCGTCGGATTGATGGCGCTTGGCGGCCTCGGGGCCTCGGCTGGGGGGGCGGGCATCGTGAAGGGTGCCGTTCGCGTGACAGTCTGGGGTGCACTGGCCTTGGCGGCGACAGCCTTGGTCGGCATGGTCTTTGGCGTCGCGGCATGAAGGCTGATCAGCCACTCACCCCGCGAAATCCGGTCCGATCACACCATCGGCTGATGTCGATCAATGCCATCCGCCCAACTTCATGCAACCCTGCAACCTGATGCAAAGGAACCTGAAATGACCATGACAAGAGACCAAATCGGTGGCGTCCGAGGCTATACGATCTATCAGATCAGCCTTCACTGGTTGATCGCGGCGCTGGTTTTCGTGCAGTTGATCTTCGGTGAAAGCATGACCGAAGCCATCGAAGCCGTCGAGGAAGGTAAGACGGTCTCCGCGCTGACCGGCAACCTCGCAGGGATTCATTACTACTTCGGCATCGCCATTCTTGCGCTGGTCGCGGTACGGCTGGCCTTGCGGCTCAAGAACGGTGCTCCGCCGCCGCCGACAGAAACAAGTCGAGCCATCGAACTGGCAGGCAGTGTTTCCCACTGGCTGTTTTACGTATTGCTTGTGGTGGTGCCTGTCACGGGTTTGCTCGGGTACTATTATGGCGATCCCTATGGTGAGTGGCACACCTTTGCCAAGCCCGTGTTCATCGGCCTGATCGCGCTGCATGCCGCGGCTTCGCTGTATCACCAGTTCTGGCGCAAAGACGGCCTGCTGATGCGCATGCTGAAGCCAAAGTAAGGCGGCCGGAACATAGGGTCGGTATCGGCGCAGTCTGCCTTTCTGCCTCTCGGGTCAGTTCCACAGTAGTGCTGAAAACGTGCCGACCCAAGCCGCCAGCGCAACAAGAACGAGACCGGGTACGACCCGAAAGGCGAAAGCCCATCCGCCGCTGGCCGCGGCCATGATGATCTTGGACAACGTATTCGACGTCAGGGCCGCGATGATCGGAACGACGGCATCCTGTGGCGCGACCTTGCCCGACGCCACAAGCGTCGCGACCGATATAGCCGCCGCGTGAGTGTCGACCAATCCAGCAACTACCGCCGCGATCAGCACGCCCGCGCCGCCGAACCGCTCTTGCAGACCCGCCGAGATGACAAGGATCAGCGCAAGGATCGAACCGAAGACAAGTGCCGTCTTCAGGCTAAAGACGCCGCCGGTTTGCGCCGCATTATTTCCCGCATTGCGCGCGGCCAAAAGCGTAAAGACCGCCCCATAGGCCGCAGCAGTGCCCCCGGCCAAAAGCAACGGCCCCGACATTCTGAACAGGGTGGGCATGCTGGTGGCCGCAACGACCAGTGCCATCTGGGCAATCGTGGCGACGGTCGACAACAC
>CAYLYV010000132.1:0-13022 GCA_964387655.1 uncultured Cypionkella sp.
ACGAAATGCCCGAAGTCACATCAAGCCGAAACCACGGGGCTGGCGCACCGCTTACATCTCGGTTGGCAGCAGCCCGGCATACTTCTTCTTCCAATTGAAGGAGGTCGCTTGGCTGATCCCGGCCTTGCGGCAGATCTCCGCAACCGGCGTGCCTTCGTCGCCCTGCTTGATGATGAACGCCTTCTGCGCGTCCGAAAACTTGCTCGCCTTCATCCGATTCCGCGTCTCTTCCAGCCAGAAAAGCGCAGCGGAAAACTCCAGACTCAAACGATTCAGTTTGCGGGGATCAGATCAAGGCAGGTCAAAGACCAGCAGACTTCGGATCATAGCTCTCGTCACTGTCCGATTTTCGGGGGGTTGCTCAGACCTCCCTCTCAAAGCTACGTCATGCTTCCGCACGCCACGCCACGTCGATTTGCGCTACGGCTTGTTCAAAAAAACAACCGCCACGGGAAAATCTCATCTTTTCAGATGATGCGCGCGGCACCCCTTTGCCGAAACTGAAGCAGAGCCGAGGAGAAACCCGGTTCGTGAAACCCTTTGGCGCTCAGCTGCCCAACCATGGAGTTTGTGATGTTCGATGCTCTGCTCAAAACCTTCATCCGTTTCCGTCACTGCGACGAGGGCGTGACACTTGTCGAATATGGCGTGGCCGTTTTCCTCGCCGTGACAGTTGGCACTGTTGCGCTTGCGGCGCTTGGCACCGACATCACCCAGGCGATGGATGCCGCGGGCCTCGTGATGCCCGACTGAAACCGGTACGGCCGCCGGGTCGGCACAATCCGACCCGGCGTCTTTTCAACAGTTGTTAAGTGCATTTTCCTTCTTTGCGCCGCCTCAAGACGAATGGAGTTTGCCATGGGATTTCGATCAGTTCTGGTTGCCCTGCTTGGCATCGCGATCGCCGGAGGCTCGGCTTATGCGGCAAAGACCATGATTGCGGCCGATGCACCTGTTGCCGCAGCCGACGGCCGCAGCGACTTGGTCAGAGTGGTGATCGCGACCCGTGATATTCCCTATGGTCAGGCGATTCAGGCGCAGATGCTTGAGGTGATTTCTTGGCCACGCGGCGCGCTGCCGCCGAATGCCATCAATGATATTGCCCTGCTCATTCCCAAGACCGACCAACCGCCGCGCCGCGCCAAGTTTGGCATGGCGGCGGGCGATTTGATCCTTGCGTCGAAAGTTTCCGAATTCGGCGCCAAAGTGACCATCGTTCAGGGCCTTGGGGTGAACACCCGGGCGATGGCGATCAAGGTTGATGCCGAAACTGCGGTTGCTGGGTTTGTGACCCCCGGTGACACGGTCGATATTCTGCTTACCCAAGGCAAGAATGAGGATTTGCGCTCTGTCACCATCCTGCAGAATATTCGGGTGATCGGGGTGGATCAGGACTCCGACGCAAACGTGGAACAGCCGACCGTGGCCCGGACGGTCACGGTGGAAGTAAGTCCCGACAACGCCCAACGCCTCGCCTTGGCGCAAGAAGCCGGAACCCTCAGCCTGTCGCTGCGCACACTTGACGGCGCAACCGACGCGCCGATGCAGAGCGTGAGGCTCAGCGACCTGCTGCATGAGAAATCGCCGGTGCCCGAGGCAGAAGTCACAAAATCCACGGTGCGGGTGCGTCGGGCCACCGCAGTCGAAATCGTAGACCTCAACTGATCGGCTGATGGGGATCCAAATGCACATCGCACGCAGGGTCAGGTCCTTCGCAACCAACGAAGACGGGGCGATCCTGATCTTCTGGGCAATGGCTATCATCATCATCCTTGGCGTCGTCGCGATGTCTTTCGATATGGGGCGCGTCGCAGCAACCCAATCCGAATTGCAGTCCTTTGCCGACACCGCAGCGCTAGCGTCCGCGGGAGAATTGGACGGAAAGCCCGATTCTATCACCCGAGCGACCGCCGCTGCGGCCAATCTGATTGCCGATTACCAAAGCTTTGGCGATGGCAACCATGATCTGGGGGGCGCGCTCGACTATACTATTAGCTTTTTCAGCACTTTGCCCAGCAGCGACACCACGGCACTGACGGCGGGAGCAACCACCGATCCACGCGCTGCCGCCTATGTGCGTATCGCAGTCACACCGCACGACGTGTCGTTCACCATTGGTGCGGCCTTTCTGGCGCTGACCGGAAACGAAGCACCTGACACGCAGGTCGGCGGAACGGCTGTAGCGGGCTTCACCCAATACGCTTGTGACATCACGCCGCTGATGTTCTGCATTCCGTCGCCGTCGTTTCAGGCGGATGAGAATATCGGCAAGATGATCCTGCTGCGTTCGGGTGGCAGCGGTGCGGCCTGGGGGCCGGGTGATTTCGGCTTCCTTGACCCCAACAAGCTCGCGGTTGATGCAGGCGGCCCCTGTGCCGGGCTCAATGGTGCCCAGCTTGACGCTTGTCTGATCGGCGCCGAAGGCAGCATCACCCAGTGTTTTGCCATGCGGGGCGTCGACACCGAGCCGGGGCAGAAAGTCGGCATCGAGGATTCAAGCTTCAACGTGCGCTTCGATATGTATGACGCGATCATGAACGGCAAGCGCAACAACCCGAACTTCGCGCCGGCCCCGAACGTGATCAAGAGTAAAGTGGCGAAGAGCGGAACGTGCACCAACAGGAGTACCGATGACTCCAACAATACAATGGGATTGCCGCGCGACACCTGCTTTGGCAACGGCGGTTGCTCGAGATTTGGCGATGGCAACTGGTCAGCCGGGCGGGCGACCTATGTCAGCATGAACTACGGCGCTACCGATCCGCATCCCACCACCACCACGCGCTACGCCTATTATCTAGCCGAGATTGCCGCCGCAGGCGGTGGAAGCTCGCGCAGCAATATCCTCACCGGGAAAGACCAAACCGGTCGGCCGATCTGCTCGAACAACCAATCCTCTGACCCTGATCGCCGTGTGGTCGTCGCCGCCGGGATAGACTGCACTGCCAATCCCATCCGCGGTCGCACCACCAACGTGCCAGTCAAAGAGTTCGTCCGGTTGTTTCTGACCGAAACGGTGGGTTCGGATGGCGGGTCGCCCGCAGTTCTATCATTATATGCCGAGGTTGTCGGCAGCGCCCAAGGCAATCACGGCAGTGCCTCGACGGGCGTGTTCCATGACCTCGTGCAGCTTTACAGATGAGTCCGAACATGCCCAAGCCCGTTTCCCCCTCGCACTTTTCCCGGCAACGCCAGAGCTGCCTGCGTTTCCTGCGGTGCGAAAGTGGTGCTGCACTGGTCGAGTTCGCCATTGCCCTGCCAAGTATGCTGTTGCTGTTTGCCGTCATCATCGAGGGCAGTCGGCTGATGCTGTCTTATCAAAGCGCCATCGCCGGGGTGCGGGATGCCGCCCGCTACATGTCGCGCGTCGTCTCTTCTGACATCTGCAACAGCGGTGGCAGTGTGGCGGGCTACAGCACGCAGCTTTTGGACATGGTGCGCAACAGCAGTTCCGGGCAATCGGTATTTCCCAGCTATGTCACGGTCGATTTCGTCACGCCGTCCTATACTTGCGTCCCCGGAACCTACCGGATCGATCCGGTGCCGGTGATGTCGGTGACGGCGCAAATTACGGTGACCTACCCTTTCGCGGGTGTCATCGCCTTTGGTGGCGGCGCGTTGCCCACCCGCACCACAACCGTAACCGACGAGGCACGGGTGTTCGGATCATGACTATCCGGTGGATCAACCTCAGCCTTGCCCCCAAGCTCTCGCGCTTCCGCCGAGATGCTGAGGGAACCGTGCTGGTCGAAATGGCGATCGTGTTGCCGATCTTCCTGCTGCTGTTGCTCGGCCTGATCGACTTTGGGCGCATGGGCGGCGAGTTTGTCATGGCCAGCAAGGCGATGCAGCGCGCCGTGCGCATCGCGGCCGTCCGTCCCGCCGTCTGCCCAGCCCTGCCAACCGTCAATCTGCGCGGCAGCGGCGCGGGTGCCACCACGCATTATGGAACCAGTTGTGCAGCGGGGGCGAATTTCTGCGTCAATCCCGGCGTCGTGACCTGCACAGCCAGCGCGTCGAATGCCACGGCGGCAGAAATCTGGACCGCTATCGCCCCATTGATGCCGTCACACGCAACCGTCAGCAACCTCAAGCTCAGCTACAGCTTCGATGCCAACCTCGGCTTTCTCGGCGGTCCCTATGTGCCTGTCGTGACCGCCGAGATTCAGAACCTGAACTTCCAATTCGCCACGCCGCTCAGTGCGTTGGCAGCCCTTGTCGGGGCGCCAGATGGCAGCGCACCAGGCGCGACCCTGCCGTTCCCTAAAACCAGCACCTCGCTGCCCGGTGAAGACCTCGCCGCCGGCAACGCGGGCTGACCCGGAGTGTAAGAGGCCCGACGGCCTTGAAAGGATTAACCATGACGACGACCCCACGCTCCATCCTTGTCGTTTCCCCGAACCCGGACGTTTCCAGCGCCGTCAGGCAGGCACTGTCGTCACGGGCAGGCTGGCGGGTGGATACCGAGGCTTCGACTTTGGTGCAAATGAATGGCAAAGCGGTCAAAGTTGCCGCCAATTACGATATGATCCTGTTCACGGCCAAATCCGACGATCCGGCTGACATGGAGGCGATCCGCGCTCTGGCGGTGGGTCGCCCCAATACCACGCTCATTGCGCTGGCCGATCAGGATCTGACGCTGTCGCAAGCACGTGCTCTCAGCCGCGCTGGCGCAGATGATGTCGTGGCAGTCTCGGAATTCGGTGCAGATTTTGAAAGCCAGATCCGCGGAGTTGATCTGGCCCGCAGCGCCAAATCCACAGCACCACAGCGCCAAGGCCGGATCGTTGCGGTAACGCAGTCACGCGGGGGCATTGGCTCCAGCACTGTTGCTGTCAACCTTGCCGACCAATTGATCGGAAAGCGCGGCGGTTTTTTCAGTCGCGGCACGACCGCCAGTGTCGCCCTGGTCGATTTTGATCTGCAATTCGGCACGGTCGGCAGCTTTCTTGATCTTGAAGAGCAAGACACGCTGCTCCAGATCGCGATCAACGGCACGGTTCCTGACGCGACCTTCCTCGAGCAGGCTCTGGTCAAAACGCCGAATGGCATTGATGTGCTTGCCGCTCCGTCAAAATTCGCACCCATCGACTCTCTGAAGCCCGAGCAGGTTGCAGCCATCCTCGATAGCCTGCGGCAGAGCCATGATTATGTCGTTGTCGATCTGCCGCGTGCGCTGGTGGGCTGGATCGAGCCGATTGTGCAACGGGCCGACGAATTGATCATGGTCACCGATATCAGCGTTTCCTCTGTGCGCCATTGCCGCCGCCTGATCGATTTTTTCACCGCTGACAACCCAGCCCTGCCAATCGAAATCGTCATCAACCACGAGCGTCGTCCGCTTTTGCCTTCCAAGCTGCAACGTGAAGCCGAAAAGGTGTTGCAGCACAAATTCGAGCATTGGTTGCCGCATGATCCCCGTGCCGCCAACGGCGCTGCTGATCGCGGTCAGCCGCTTTCCGCCGCGGCACCACGCTCATCTTTGACCAAGGCTGTCGCGCGGCTGGCTGCGGCGACTGTCAAATCGTTTCCCGCAACCGTCCACACATCTATCAAATAGGAGGAGCCGAGGTGTTTAAACATTTTCCCAGCGCCAAGAATCCTCAGGGCGGAAACGTCGTCGAGATTGTGCGGAAGGATATGCCGGTCGAGCCTGAGGCCGAGAAAGCTGAACTCGCAAATGCTGAGTTGATGGAACGACTGGAGTTGAAAAGCCGCCTGCACGACATCCTGCTTGAACGGCTCAATCTGGCGGTGATCGACAAGGTGCAGCCGGATGAGCTGCGCCGCGAGGTCTCGCAGCTTGTCGCCAAAGCCCTGAATGATGAGGGTCGCCCGATGCGGTCCGAAGATTTCAAGCTGCTGATCGACGAACTGCTGGATGAAGTGCTGGGATTTGGCCCGCTTGAACCACTGCTGGCGGATCCGACGATCAACGACATCTTGGTAAACTCTCACCAGAATGTCTTTGTCGAACGCTTTGGCGTGCTTGAACGCAGCAAGGTCCGCTTTCGTGACGAACGCCATCTGCTGCGCATCATCGACAAGATCGTGTCCCGCGTCGGTCGCCGGGTCGATGAATCGACGCCTTGGGTTGATGCCCGGCTGGCGGACGGCAGCCGCGTCAATGCGATCATCCGCCCCTGCGCCATTGATGGCCCATCGGTTTCAATCCGCAAATTCTCGCGCAACCCGCTCACGATGCAGCGGCTGGTCGAGGCCGGCGCGCTGAACCCGGCCGCCGCGGCTTTGCTGAAAGGCGTCGTCGAAATGCGGCTGAATGTGCTGATTTCGGGCGGAACCGGTTCGGGCAAAACCACGATGCTGAACGCGCTGTCTTCCTATATCGGCAAGCGCGAACGGGTGGTCACCATTGAGGACGCCGCAGAACTGCAACTCCAGCAAGAACATGTCGTCCGTCTGGAAACCCGACCTGCCAGTCCCTCGGGCACCGGTGCTGTGACCCAGCGTGATCTGGTGCGGAATGCTTTGCGGATGCGTCCTGACCGCATCGTGGTCGGCGAGGTGCGCGGTGCCGAAACTTTTGACATGCTACAGGCGATGAACACCGGCCATGACGGCTCTATGACGACCGTCCACGCCAACACCGCGCGCGACGCGCTGTCCCGGCTTGAGCAGATGGTCACCATGATCGGTCTGGATTTCCCGATCTCGGCCATCCGCGCGCAGATCGCCGCGGGCATTCATCTGGTCGTGCAACTCAACCGCCTGAGTGACGGCAGCCGCCGGGTGATGAGCATCAGCGAGATCACCGGGATGGAAACCAACACCGTGACCATGCAAGACATCTTTGTGTTCCGCCGCACCGGCCAGTCAGAAACCGGTAAGATCCTTGGCGAGTTCATCGCCACCGGGATCCGCCCGCGTTGCGCAGAACTGCTGGCGCAGGCCAACATCGACCTCAGCGGCGGCGACTTTATGCACAAGGGTCAATCGTGATGGACCGCCTGATTGATCTTCTGCCAGAATCCTATCTCGCCATTCTTGGCACTGCGGGGGTCTTTCTCGGCATCTTGCTGGCCTTCGAGGGCCTGCGTCAGGTTCTGACCCGCGCGGAAACCGGCAACGAGGTGCGCAACCGGCGTATGCGGATGATCGCCAAGGGCGCAACGGGGAAAGAGGTTCTTGGCCTTCTGCGTCCGCAGGCCGACGGCTGGGCTTTACATCGGCTTCCCTTCATCGGCACGTTCCCCACCGATCTGCGCCTTTCAGGGCTGATGCTCGACCCGTGGCTGGCCCTCGTCGTATGTGGGCTTGGCACCAGCGTTTTGACACTCTTTTTGTCAACAAAATTGCCTGTTGCAGCAGCGATTGTTGTTGCAATGTTTGCCTGCCTCATGCTGCCGCTCTGGCTGGTGAAGCGCAGGGCTGGTAGGCGTGTGGCGTTGTTTGCCCTGCAATTGCCGGATGCCTTGGATCTGATGGCGCGCGGGCTGCGTGTCGGTCATCCGTTGAATGTCACCATTCAAACCGTCGCGCGCGATATGCAGGATCCGATCGCAACCGAATTCGGCTTGATATTTGACCAGATCAGCTATGGCGACGATCTGGTCAGCGCCTTTCGCGATCTGGTCGAACGCATGCCGCTTGAGGACATGCGCTATCTGTCGGTCAGCATCGCCATCCAGCACGGCACCGGTGGCAATCTGTCCGAAGTGCTGCACACGCTGTCAAAGGTGATCCGGGATCGGATCACCATGCGAAAGCGCATCCAGGCGATCTCCTCTGAAGGTCGGCTGACATCATTGTTCCTGTCTGGCCTGCCGCTGATGATTTTGATCGCAACCTCGATCACCGCACCGGATTATTACCTGGGTGTCAGTGACGATCCGCTGTTCCGTCCCTTTGCGATCACCGTTGGGACCTTGATCGTCGTGAACTATCTCGCAATGCGAAAACTTGTCAATTTCCGGCTGTGAAAGGGGTACCCCATGTTTGAAGACATGCTGCAAGTGATTCACCTGGATTGGCCGACTTGGCAAATTCTTTCGACCATCGGCGTCGCGACCGGGGCGCTGATTGCATTTTACGGGATGTCGGCAGCATTCGGCACCAAGGATGCCAAGGTCGAGCGGATGTCGCGGCACCGCGTGCGCATCCTGACCGCAGATCAGGGTCTGTTGCGCCCCTCCAACGCGGATCCAACCGGCCTTTTGAAAACCCTCGTGCCGCAGAACCGCAAAGAACGCATGGAAGTCGAACGCCAGCTTGCCCATGCCGGGCTCACCGGGGCTCATGCCGTGCGCGACTATTATCTCAGCCGCTTTGTGCTGGGAATCTGCCTTCCCGCCGCGCTTTTGGCAGTGATCTGGTTGGTGCGCGCTGGCCATCTGGAACTCCCCAGCGGCGTCGATGCCCGGATCACGGGCTGGAGCAATTTGCGCGTTCTGCAAATTGTCATGCTGGCGGTTGCCGTCGGCTTCTTTGGCCCGGCTTATTGGTTGAAAGGCCGTGCACAACGCAGGATACGGGCCATTCAGGAAGCCTTCCCCAACGCGCTTGACCTCATCCAGATTTCCGTTGAGGCTGGCTTGGGATTGGATGCCGCCATGATCCGGGTTGGCAATGAATTGGAGTTGGCCGCCCCAGAAATTTCACACGAGTTTTTGAACGCGCAACGCGAGATTCAAGCTGGACGCAGCCGCGAACAGGCGCTGACCGAAATGGCGGCACGCACCGGGGTGTCAGAAGTTGTGTCATTCGCCAACGTGGTTTTGCAATCCATCCAGTTCGGCACCAGCGTGGCCGAAACATTGACCGCCTATGCCAAGGAAATGCGGCTGCATCGCGAGTTGCGCGCGCAGGAAATGGCCAACAAGATGCCCGTCAAAATGTCGGCGATCATGGCAGCGCTGATGCTGCCTGCTCTGGTTCTGTTGACCTTGGGGCCGGTGGTGATTCGCTACATGCACATTTTTAGAGGCTAAACCAGCCAACCACTTGAAGTCGGTTCCATAGTTCCGGTGCCGATTGGGAAACATTTCGTGTGGATTCGCGGAATTCGTCCAACGGTAGGTTGCGAAATACACCTCAGGATTGTTTTTTCAGAATGCCAAAACTGCAATTGTGTTAAAATATTGACAAAAAAGTGGCGCAGAACGAGCATCTTTATGACGAGACAGCGACAGCTTGCGATGTTGCCACTTTGGAAATGATAGTTCTGCCGCGCATTACTTGAGAAGATTCTAATTCCTAGGACTTAAGGTTCAAATGGAACATGTTTCATCGTTCGAGCGCAAGCTCAGGATAGGCACTGCACCGGTTGAACGGGATCTGTTTGATGCCGTCGCCAAATGGTGCGACGCTCTCAGCGGAAGTGTTCCGCTCAATCAGGCGTTGGCGCAGTTTGCATCAGGTTTGGGTGCTGAGGCGGCTATGGTTGTGCGCACCCATCGCAGTGATCAAAGGCCATGCCCCGTCGCAATTCATGACCGCCGCGGCGAGTCCGTGCCGCGCCCGCTGCGCAAGTCCTTTGCCGACAGCTATTTTGGCGCAGACATGATTTTATCGCGCAGCGCCAGCGTTTGGGTTGGCTCTACCCATGCGGATGAAGCCCGCTCGGATTGCAGCCCTGCCTTGAAAGAATGGCAGTCCTCGCGTCACTTCAAAGAATTTGTCGTGCTTGTCCTGAACAGTGGCGGCGCCACCCGTGATCTGCTCGAATTGCATTTTTCCGAACCGCTTTCTCGTCAGCAACTGGTTTATCTGGATGCAATCGTCCCGACAATCTGTCGGACTTGGGCGGCGCGGCAAGTGGGTTTGATCACCCGTACCGTTGTCAATCACCGTCTGGCCAATCAGCCGACGCTGCCACAAAGCAATCCTTGCGACCTGCTTGATGCCGCCAACCCGTCTCGACTGAGCCGCGCCGAATTCCGGGTCTGCGTCCTGCTGAGCCGTGGGCTCTCTGTGGCAGGCGTGGCAGAAGAACTTGGGTCGAGCGATGCAACCATTCGCACACATCTTCGCAACATCTATGCCAAGTCCAATTTGTCCTCTCTCGCCGAATTGGTTTTTGTGCTGTTGCGGCCTAGTAGCTCGGGCAGCCAATCTAATTTCCATTGCGCCTGAGCAGATTGGAGCAACCATTATATGGATCTTTTCCCTAACCTGCTTGCAGCGCCGCTGCTGATCTATGCGGCTTATAGTGATCTGCGTTACATGCGAATCCCAGATTTCATCAGCATAGCCTTGGTTGTTCTGTTTGCTGTCACGGTTTTAATCCAATCCCCGGTCGACATCCGAGCGCGTATTGCAGTCGCATCGGGCATATTTGCGATCGGCTACATCGGTTTTTCGTTTCGGCTTATTGGCGGTGGCGACGTAAAGTTCTTGTCGGCGCTTGCCCTGTTTGTGCCCAGATCTGAACTGACAGTTTTTGCCAATCTGTTCTCTGTTTCGCTGCTGATTGGCATTTCGCTCATCTGCATGGCGCAACGCAGTCGCCTTGCCAATGTGGGGTGGAAATCCTTCTCAGCCCGAGGAAAATTTCCGATGGGCCTTTCAATCGCTATGACGGGGTTGATGTTTTATGGCTTGGTGTCAAGTGGTTAGGGTCAGGGCTTGTTGTAGTCTCATAGCCAGAAGATGACGGTCGCGGCGAGGAAGATTTAAGGCATCTGTCGTCGCGCATGAGGTCGGTTTGACGCAGATCTTCCTGGGCTCGCAGGCTTAACGGTTCCTTAAGCCACGTGTAAAACCCGCTGAACCGAAGGCACGCGCAGCGAAATGCTCCCTCAGCAGGTGGCGCATTGAGCGCACGGAAAACATGGTCTGATGATCCTTGATGAACCCGTACCCCACCGGGATTCGCGCGCGAATTAGGTGTCGGCCTCTTTTAATATGTCACGCTCCTCTGTGACGCGGACCAGTTCCTTCTTCAACCGCCGCAGTTCTGTCGCCAGATCAGCCTCGCTGTTGCGAACCGGCACAGGCTTCGAAAATAGCGCCTTCCAAGTGTACAACGACTTGGTGCTGATCCCCAAGCCGCTCGGCCATTTCGCTGACCGCGTAGCCACGCTCAACAACCTGTGCCACAGCGTCCTGCTTGAACTTCTTCGTAAACCGATCTCTCTTGTCTCTCTCCTTGCTTCCCAAATTGCCAGGCAAGGCGTCTGCAAATCTAGGGGGCACCTCTGCTTGCGCAGTTGGGCATAAGTTCTCAACCTGATCGTACCACGGCAGTCCCGCTGCCACACAACTGTCGCGGCCAACGTCTGCAAGCAGCGTTTTGAAGCCGGGTCGTAACACTATCGCTAACAATGCACTGCGATGCTTCGATCCAAAAGAGATCTGTGCCAAACGGACCGCTGCCAGATCACTTTTCCCGCAGGTATGATGAAGACACATACCCCTTCAATGCGCGGGCCTGCTCTAACGCGACCTTGCACCAGCGGGTGCCGCCGATAAGCTGACAGCTGTCAACGCGCACCATGGCTCCGTTTGGCAGACCTACGATGACAATGTAACCAGTTCCGGGACCTGCCCGCATCTTCAGCATATCATCATCCTTGACGCCATACACCTCATAGCGTTCGCGCCAGCCTGCAGCTGCGGGTTTGGCACTCAGTCCTGCTGATAGCGCAACCACCACCAGTGCGAAAAGGACGTTCTTGCGCATCCCAAATCTTCCTTCTCCTCAATCCACATAGCAGTTTAGCCTGTTAGACTGCTGAAAGGAACGGCCAGCAGACTGCAAATAGCGGCTCTGGGAATTGCCCGCCAATGATTGCTCTGCCAGATGATCAGGGGTTTTCGGACGGCATGGCGCGCTGCACGGATGGTTTTGGGAAGGTTGCGATGCGTTACTGGAAGGACGGTGAACGCCAGATAGGGTCACCTTCGACGGATCGTAGACGATTTTCACCACTTCGGTGTGGCCAGTTGTGCCCGTGCTGACCATATCATACTTGGGGTTGGCGTGCGAGCCGCCGGTATAGCCCGGGGTGGCGCTGATCATGCCCTCCACTTGCTGAAACGCGCCTTGCACACCCCAAAAGCAGCTCCCGCGAAAATCGCGGTCTGAGTGCCAGTGTGGGCGGCCTCGTCAATGCTCGGGGTCGGGATGGCAATGCCGTCGCCGGCGAAACGGGTATTTCAGGGCAGCAGCAGCGCACCACCCGTCAGCGTGGTCAGTGCCAGTGCTGTAAACGAAACCAAGCGGCGCGGGTCGATTTCGGTTGTTCAAGAAGGGTCTTGTTCATGGTGTTTCCTCTCGGCGGGAGAATTAATATTGTGTTTATTATCAGTATAGTGTCTCTGAGAAGCCGTCCTGTCAGGCTCGGCAAGCAGGTGCCGTCCTTTGCCGCTTCAGGGTCGGGCGGCGTGGAATGTCATCGCAACACCTGATCCGCTGCGATTGACCTAAACTCTTTCATTGTCGCGGCATATCGGACAAAAATGGCTGATTTCCTTCCGAAAATCGGAAGGCAGAGGTTGGCATGATGAACCGTTTTGACGCGATGGCCGTTTTGGGCAGGTGGTCGAACAAGGCAACCTTTCCGCCGCAGGTCACAAATTCGGGATGCCGCTGACCACAATCAGCCGAAAAATCTCGGATCTGGAAAGCCATCTGGGCGCACGTCTGCCGCAACGCTGACCGAGGTAGGTCTGTCCTCCGTCGCTGCTTGCAAACGGATTCTGCGCGATGTCGCCGAGGCAGAACTTGCTGCATCGGGTGCTGCCATTGCAGGTCTTGGTCTGACCCGAGTGCTATCCTACCAGATTGCAGCCGTCCTCCGTGCCGGACAACTGGCGACGGTGCTAGAGTTGTACAAACCGCTGGCGGTGCCGGTAAGTCTTATCGTTGACGGGCAAGGCGCCATGCCCCTGAAACTCGCGCTTTTCTGGATTTCGTTGCCCCGCGCATCGGAGCGCGCATGTTGGAGAATTTAGGCTGAGTCAGGCATCGCTTTAGCCGTGATGTTCGTTTGCCTAGAGCGTCGGTCTCTAGGGTCAGGACCTATTGATTTTGCAACGCAGCCGTGATTCAGGCTCCGCAA
>CAYLYV010000133.1:0-13017 GCA_964387655.1 uncultured Cypionkella sp.
TTTTTGCCAAGATCGCCCGCACCTCGCTTGACGCGGCGTTTTGTGACGCCGATACCAAAACCCGCATTCTGAACATTCTGGAGCAGGCCAATGGCTGAACATCTGACCGTCGTTTCGCATCCTTTGGTGCAGCATAAGCTGACGCTTATGCGCGAAAAAGACACCTCGACGGCGTCTTTCCGCAAGCTGCTGCGCGAAATCAGCCTGCTGCTCGCCTATGAGGTGACACGCGAATTGCCGATGACCACCAAGCAGATCGAGACGCCGATTGAGCCAATGGATGCGCCGACGATTGACGGCAAGAAGCTGGCGCTGATCTCGATCCTGCGGGCGGGCAATGGCTTGCTGGATGGTATCCTTGAACTGATCCCGGCAGCGCGGGTGGGCTTTGTCGGATTGTACCGCGACCCGGAAACACTGCAGCCGGTGCAATACTACTGCAAACTGCCGGATCATCTGGAGGAACGGGTGTCGATCGTGGTCGATCCGATGCTGGCGACGGGCAATTCATCCGTTGCGGCGATTACGCTTTTGAAACAATCGGGGGCGAAGAATATCCGGTTCCTGTGCCTGCTGGCGGCGCCCGAGGGTATTGCCCGGATGAAAGAAGCGCATCCCGATGTGCAGATTGTCACAGCAGCGGTAGATCGGCAGTTGAATGACCATGGATATATTGTGCCGGGGCTAGGGGATGCGGGCGACCGGATGTTTGGCACTAAATAAAGCTTAGCCCCCTTTACTCGGAAACAATCCTGACGCATGCTTTCCCCAAAACTCCTTGGGGGCCGTCATGCTATTGAAAATTGTATCGGTCGCGGTGTTTGCGGCTGCGATGGGTCCGATTGTGGCTGCGGCGCAGACAGTGGCGCAGATTGGCCAGCCGGCTGAATTGCCGCCTGCAAGCTTCAAGGGTGCGCAATATGTGGACAGCCGGGGCTGTGTGTTCATGAGTGTCACCACGAACAACACCCATGGCTGGTATCCGAGAGTTGGCAAAGATCACAAAGTGCGGTGTGGCTATCCGCCGACATTGGGGCCACGCCCCGCGATTGAAGTGGCCGAAGATGTGGCCCCGGTCAAGGTCGCCCCCGTTGTGGTGGCTGCGGCCCCGGTGGTGGTGAAGCCCGCGAAAGCCCGTGCGCCGATGGCGACGGTGGCCAGCGCGATGATGCCCGAAGCTGTGGTGGTCAAACCCGTGCCGCAGGTGCGGGTCGAACATTCGACCACAGGTCTGGTGGCAAGCTTGCCGACCCCGGCGCAGGCTTATGAGCGGGCGGCGACCTCGGGGCCTGCGGCGGGCAAGATCGGCTGTTATACTTCGGCTCCGGTGGCGGAAGTGGTGCGGTTGCGAAGTGGCGGTACGGCGGTGGTCTGTACGCGCGGCGATGGCACGCTGACTGGCTGGCGGCCGCCGATCTATCCGCGCGGCGTGGGGGTTGGTGCGGCGCTGAGCGAACCGGTGCAGGTGGCGCGGGCGGACAATGCCGGGGTGGGCCGGGTTGCGGTAGCACCCGTCTATGCCTCGGCTTTGGTGCCGGAGGTGGTGGTGCCGAAGGGCTACGAGCTGGCGTGGACCGATGACCGGTTGAACCCGCTGCTTGCGGTCGGCACGGCAGAGGGGCAGGCGGCACAGGATCAGTTGTGGACACGCAAGGTTCCCGTGAAGCTCATCTCCGATGTGCAAAAGGCTAAGACCCGCAAGCCTGTGGCCTCGGTGACGGTGTCATCGAAGGGTCAGGCGGAAGCGGCTCCGAAAGCCGCGCGCGGTGGGGCATGGGTGCAGATAGGCACCTTTGGTGTGCCCGCCAATGCGGCCGGGGCTGCGGCGCAGTTGCAGGCTTTGGGCCTGCCGGTGGCGAAGTCGAAGTTGAACCGGGGCGGTAAAGCTTTGCAGATCGTGATGGCGGGGCCGTTTGGATCAGGGGCGGATGCGCTAGCGGCGTTGCGGATCGCACGCGGTGCCGGGTTTGGCGACGCTTATATCCGCTAAGGCTTTGGAATGATGGAAAAGCCCCTCGGTTGACGCCGGGGGCTTTTGCTATTGCGCGCTCAGCCGGTGCAGATCGCTTGCAGATCTTGCCAGTGCTGCGGGCCCAGAACCTCGGGCTCGCTGCCATTCGGGAACGGGTCGGCCTCGATCAGCGGCAGGGTGGTTTCGCCGGATTTATCCAAGGCATAGGCATAGGGCTGGGCGGTGATTTTCGCCGTCGTGAATGCGGCGAGCAGGGCTTCGTCTGACAGGGTGATGGCGGGCGGGCTCAGCAGGGTTTGGCCGTAGCCCGCCAATCCATCCGCCGAAATCGCCCCGCTGGCGAGCAAGCGCAGGGTTTCGCGCAGGCCCGCTTTCTCCAGCAGTGGCTGCATCGGGTCTTGCAGCGCGGCTTGCCCGGTGGTGGCGAGGATATAGCCTGCGATGGTGTCCGGGCTCTCGGCGCTTTGCAGCAGTTTCAGCGGCAGGATCAGCAGATCGCCGGGCAAAGCCAGCGGGGCTTGCAGCGCGTCGCGCACCACCAGCACATGCGGTGGATGGGTGGGGTTCAGGCGGAGGCCCAAGGCGACCGAGGCCGCCGTGCCAGCCTTGCCGGTGCAGGGCGATCCGGTGACGCGTGTGAGGTCTTGCAGCGCCAGTTTGCCAAGCTCGCTGCGGGTGGCGGGAGGCAGCATCGCGGCGGTGTAGTCGATCAACTTGCCGGGCAGCCAGAACACCGCCAGCGCGCCGATCGCAGCACCAAAACCGCCCAAGAGCACACCGCGCAAGCGGCCCGGTTTGGGACGGCGGCGTTCCAAGGCGGTGCGGACGGTGTCGAGCGCCGCCATCATCTCGGTGTCGTCCACCTCCAGCGTTTCGGGGTCGTCCTGACCGGGGCTGTACAAAGCGGGCAGTTTGCCGGGGTTCAGCCGGGTCAGCGCGGGCAGCGACCATTGCGCCAGCGCCATCTCGGTCTTGGGGTCTGACAGCACAATGGTGGCTTCGCGTAAACCTACGACAACCTCGCGCAGTTGCGCCGAGGGGGTTTCGCGCCACAGCCCCGGGCTTTCCAACCGCAGGTATTTGCGAAGTGCCGTCATGGCGCGGTGGTGTCTTTCCCTATTCTCATGGGGTTACGATAGCCACTTGCGGCGCAGGCCACAATCAGGCGTCCATCAGTTTCGCCACCGCACGCAGTTCAAATTTCTGGATTTTTCCGGTCGAGGTCTTCGGAAGCTCGGTGAACACCACATGTTTCGGGGTTTTGAAGCCCGCAAGGCGCGTGCGGCAATGCGCGATCAACTCGGCTTCGGTGGCGGTGGCGCCGGGTTTGAGCTCGACAAAGGCGCAAGGCACCTCGCCCCATTTCGCATCGGGCTTGGCGACCACGGCGCAAAGGCTGACAGCGGGGTGATGCATCAACGCGCCTTCGACCTCGACCGAGGAGACATTTTCGCCGCCCGAGATGATGATGTCTTTCGCGCGGTCGGTGATTTTCAGATAACCATCGGGGTGCTGAAGCGCGATATCGCCCGAGCGGAACCAGCCGCCCTTGAACGCCTCTGCCGTCGCCTCGGGGTTCTTGTAGTAGCCCTTCATCACCATATTGCCGCGCAGGGCGATTTCGCCCAGATGGGCTGCGTCGCGGGGCACGGGCTTGCCGTGACTGTCATGCAGTCCTGCGCCCTCCAGCATGGCCATCGCAACGCCAGTGCGGGCTTTCAGGGCGGAACGGTCGTCTCCGGTGGCGCTCTCCCATTCGGTCTGCCACAGACATTCGGTGGCGGGGCCGTAGGTTTCGGTCAGCCCATACACTTGGGTGACGTTGAAGCCCAAGGGTTCAAACGCGGCGAGGGTGGCGGCGGGGGGCGGTGCGCCTGCGGTGAACACTTCAACAATGTGGGAGAAGCTGCGGCGGTCTTCGGGCTTGCAGTTGATCATGGTGTTCAGCACGATCGGGGCACCGCCGAAATGGGTGACGCCTTCGTCCGCTATGGCGTCATAGATCGCCTTGGCGGTCACATCGCGGCAACACACCACGGTGCCGCCCAGCATCGGGATCATCCAAGCATGGCACCAGCCGTTGCAGTGAAACAGCGGCACGATGGTGAGGTAGGTGGGAAACAACTGCATCCGCCAGCCGATGGCATTGGCGGTGGTGGCGAGGTAAGCGCCGCGATGGTGGGTGACAACGCCTTTTGGCCGCCCGGTGGTGCCGGATGTGTAGTTGATCGCAATGCTTTCCCATTCATCCTCCGGCATCAGCCAAGCGAAAGCGGGATCGCCGGTGGCGACCATATCCTCATAGGTTTCATAGCGGCCCGAGGCGGTGAAGCCGTGGTCCACCACTTCGATGATTTGCGGCGCTTGGGTGGTCATCTGGGCGATGGCGGCTTCGGCCAAGGGCAGGAAAGCGGTGTCACAGAGCAGCAGTTTTGCGCCGGCATGGCCGAAGATATAGGCGACGGTGTCAGCCTCCAGCCGGGTGTTGATGGTGTTCAGCACGGCCCCGCAGGCGGGCACACCGAAATGCGCCTCGGCTTGGGCGGGGATATTCGGCAGCAGGGTTGCGACCACATCGCCGGGTTGGATGCCGCGCTGCGCCAAGGCGCTGGCGAGCTGGCTGACACGGGTCGCGTAGTCGGCATAGCTCAACCGGGTGGATTTCCAGACCACAGCGGTGCGATGGGCGAACACATCGGACGCGCGGCGCAGATGTGACAAAGGGGTGAGCGGCGCATAATTCGCCCGCGTTTTGCCAAGCCCGGATTCATCTGCCAGCCAGCCCATGTTGTCGCCTCCCCGAAACCCTGTGCGATATGTCGCTTTCTGACGTGCAGAGTGGAAGCGTTCCGGGCAGTTGGGAAGTTGAAAACCGAAGGATCGTGCCATGTCCGCGACGAAAGACCATACTTTAGCCGCCGCCGGGCTGATCTTTACCTATGCGATGATCATCGGCTTCACCGACAATTATGTGAAGGTGATCGCAGGCGAGGTCGGGTTGTGGCAGTTCCACTTCACCCGCACCTTCATCGCGATGATCCTGTTGGGGCTGCTGGCGGTGGCGTTCGGGCTGCGGCTGCGCCCGGTAAATATGCGGGCGGTGCTGGCACGGTCCACCATTCATGGCTTGGCAATGGTGATCTATTTTGGCGCTCTGGCGTTTTTGCCAGTGGCTTTGGTCGCGGCAGGCCTGTTCACCGCGCCGATATTCGTGCTGCTGATCTCGCGCTTTGCCTATGGCCATGCCATTGGCCCGGTGCGGATTATCGCGGTGGCGATGGGGTTTCTGGGCGTGATTCTGGTGCTGGGGCCGGAAGCCCTGTCGGGCGCGTCCTTGGCCGCCTTGCTGCCAGTGATCGCTGGCGCAATGTATGCGATGGGCAATATCGCGACGCGCGAATGGTGCCCGCAGGAAAGTGCCGAGACTTTGTTGGCCGGGTTCTTCCTGGCCTTGGGGGGGATTGGGCTGGTGGGTATGGCGGCGCTGGCGTTGTGGCCGATTGCGGTGCCGATCGGCACGGATGGCTTTTTGCAGCGTGGGGCGGTCTGGGCCTCGGGGGAGTTCTATTTCTGGACCTTTGTGCAGGCGGCGGGGGCGCTGCTGGGGGTGGGCATGATGATCAGGGCCTATCAGATGACCGAGGCCAGCCGGGCATCTGTGCTGGAATACATCATTCTGCCCGCCTCGGCGTTCTGGTCTTATCTGATCTGGGGCGAGACGCTGACGCCGTTGGCGGTGTTCGGCATGCTGTTGATTGTGGCGGCAGGCGCGATGATCGCCCTGCGGGCGAAGGCGCAAGAAGGCTAACGCTCTTTGCGCGCTGCGCCACGCGCATCGCTCCAGCCAGGCGACCCCGAAGGGCCAAGGAGCGGCTATGCGCCGACAGCTGCCCGCCAATGTCGGCGGCAGAGTGAGACATAGGTCTCATTGCCGCCGATCTGCACCTGCTCGCCGTCTTTCAGCGCCCGGCCATCCGGGCCGCGCCGGATCACCATGGTGGCCTTCTTGCCGCAATGGCAAATGGTGCGCACCTCACGCATTTCATCGGCCCAAGCCAGCAGGGCGGCGGAGCCGGGGAAAAGATTGCCTTGAAAATCAACGCGAAGCCCATAGCACATCACGGGCACGCCGAGATCATCCACCGCGCGAGCCAACTGCCAGACCTGCGCTTTGGTCAGGAACTGCGATTCGTCGATGAACACACAAGCCACCGGGCCTTGCGCAAACCGCGCTGCCAGCTTGGTAAACAGATCATCCTGAGGCGCAAAGGTATCCGCTGGCTCGCCAATGCCGATGCGGCTGGCGATCCGGCCCTCTCCGGCGCGGTTGTCGAATTGCGCGGTGATCAGATAGGTCTGCATTCCGCCTTCGCGATAGTTATGCGCGGCTTGCAGCAGCAGGGTCGATTTGCCTGCATTCATCGTGGAGTAGTGGAAATACAGCTTGGCCATGCGCCGATCTAGCGCATGGCCAAGGTCAGAGGCAAGACCGTGCGAGGAGGTCACGGGGGCTTGCCGCAGCGAAACAACGGACACTGAATACAAACTGGCACACGGGCAACAGGCAGATATGGGGTGGGGCCAAGGCGGACCCGGCTCAACTGATTACGCGCGATCAGGCATGCCCGAGCGCGAACTCAAGGAATAGGCCCGCCGTGCGATCATGACACTTGCCGCAGATCACCCTGACGGACCTCTGCACGGCAGAGCCCCACCCACACCAACGCTGGGGGGCGCTGGCCACTCATTACACGTTCCGGTTGCCCGGAACACCTTTATGAATGACAAATCCTTAGGACGGGATTAATGGGAAAAGACAGAATGAATTCCCCGGCTTAGCCGCAAAAGGGGTGGGATTGGATGATGAGTACCGAAAGCTATCTGAAAAAACACACCGAGGCGCTGGTGAAAGATGTCGGCATCGAGGCCGCTTGTGCCTTGACCGGCAAGTCAAAGGCGACGCTGGGGCGGTATTACTCGGATTCAGATGAGCATGACGACCGCTTCATGCCGATTGACGTGGTGGCGCAGTTGGAATCGGCAGCACGCTTTCCGCATGTGACCGAGGCTTTGGCCGATCTGCGCGGCATCACGCTCAGCTATGGCCCCGAAAAGCGCAATGCTGACAGCAAGGGCGTCAACGGCGATGTGGTGGCGTTGGCACAGCGCTTTGCGATGCTGATGGCCGAGTATAATTCGGCAATCGGTGACGGGGTGATATCGGTCAATGAGGCCAAGCGGATGCTGCGGGAAACCTTGGCGATTCAACAGGTTCTGCTGGAGATGAAGCTGAATCTTGAGGAAGAGGTCAGCTAAAGCGACCTTGCCTCGGTTAGATTGAAAAGCGCCCGGATCATCTCCGGGCGCTTTTGGTTTTAGCGCGGCGTGCGGGCCACTGCAGAGCGCGGCTTGGCCGCCCCATCAGCGCGGCGCGGCGCAAAGCTGCCGCCCGCGGGCTTCGGTTTGCCCTGCGGTTTCGCACCGGGCTTGCCGGGGGCTGCGCGCTGGATCGGCTGCGAGCCTGCCTTTTGGCCACCGCGACCTTGACCGGGGCGTTGGCCACGGTTCTGGCCAGGCTTCGGTGCCGCTGCCACCGCATCCGCAGCCCAAGGCGCGCCGCCCAACACCGGGATCGGCTTTTTCAGCAGCTTTTCAACCGCTTGCAATTCGCCCATCTCTGCAGGCGCGCAGAACGAGATCGAGGTGCCTTCCTTGCCCGCCCGTGCCGTCCGGCCAATGCGGTGGACATAGTTTTCCGGCACGTTCGGCATGTCAAAGTTATAGACAAAGCGCACGCCGGGAATGTCGATGCCGCGCGACGCCACATCGGTCGCCACCAGCACATCCAACTCCGCCTTGCGGAATTCGGTCAAAGTACGGTCGCGTTGATTTTGCGATTTGTTGCCATGGATCGAGCCTGCCTTAAAGCCCCATGCCACCAACAACTTCATCAGCTTTTCCGAACCATGCTTGGTGCGGCCAAACACCAAGGCCTGCTCGCCCGGATGCTTCAGCAGATATTCTTTCAGCATCAAAGCCTTATCGCCATTCGGCAGATAATGCACGCCTTGGTCGATCCGCTCCACCGGCTTGCCCGGAGGGGCAACTTGCACCTTGATCGGGTTTTGCAGATAGGTCGCGGCGAGTTCCTCAATATCCTTCGGCATGGTGGCCGAGAACAGCAGGGTCTGGCGTTTCAGCGGGATATGCTTGGCGATTTTGCGCAAGGAATGGATGAAGCCCATGTCGAGCATATGGTCGGCCTCGTCCAGCACCAGATAGCCGGTGGCGTGGAGGGACACATCGCCACGCTCCAACAAGTCAATCAGGCGGCCCGGCGTGGCGACAAGGATATCCGCGCCGCGCTTCAGCCGCTCGGCTTGCTTGAACAGCGACGCACCGCCTACGACCATCGCCACTTTCACCGAAGTGCCTTTGGTGAAAACCTCAAGGTTATCCGCGATTTGCGCCACAAGCTCGCGGGTCGGCGCCAAGATCAAAGCCCGCACGGTTTTCGGCGCAGGCGGGTGGCCCAGATCAAGGATGCGGTGCAACAGCGGCAAGCCAAACGCGGCGGTTTTGCCGGTGCCGGTCTGCGCCAGACCCATCAGGTCTTTGCCCGCCATGATATGCGGGATCGCCTGCACCTGAATCGGCGACGGCATTTTAAGGGTGGTTTTTTCCAATGCTTTCAGGATGGTTTCCGAAAGCCCAAGGTCTGCGAAAGTGGTGGTCATAACAGTCTTTCCGGCGGCCCATAGCCGCCCGTCCACCCCCAAACAGGGGCGGCAGTGGGAAGCGACCGCCCCTCGCATCAGGCCCTTGCCCAATACCGTGGCTGTCGCGGAACCCCTGCGTGCGGTGGGAACCAGTCTCGGGGCCTTACACATGCTCACGCGGCACGGGCACTCCGAGCTTCGGCAAATGGGCGATATCGGTTGCAAAGTCAAGGCACAGATCAGCCGATGCCCGATCTGTCGCAGGTTTTCGCGCTGCATTTGCCGGAAATCCCGGCATACTGGCGGCGATCAGAGGAGGCACAGCATGACGAAAGCGACGGGTAAGGTCCGCGTGGGCATCGGCGGCTGGGTGTTTGAGCCGTGGCGGGGCAGCTTTTACCCCGACGATCTCGTGCAAAAGCGCGAGTTGGAATATGCCAGCCGCCAGCTGACCACGATTGAGGTGAACGGCACCTATTATGGCTCGCAAAAGCCCGCGACGTTTCAGTCGTGGCATGATGAGACGCCGGATGATTTTGTCTTCGCGCTGAAGGGGCCAAGATTTGCCACCAATCGCAAGGTGTTGGCCGAAGCCGGGCCCTCGGTGGAGAAGTTTCTGAGCAGCGGAATTGCGCGGCTGGGTGCAAAACTGGGCCCGCTGAACTGGCAGTTCATGGCCACGAAGAAATTCGATCCGGTCGATTTCGCGGCGTTTCTGGCGCTGCTGCCGAAACAGCTTGAGGGCCTGCCGCTGCGCCACGCGGTAGAGGTGCGCCACGACAGCTTCGCCTGCGCCGAATTTGTCGATCTGGCCCGCGCACATGACGTGGCCGTCGTGGTCTCGGCGGATGGCGCCTTCCCGCAGATCGCGGATATCACAACAGATTTTGTCTATGCGCGGATCTTGGGCACCGTCGAGGACGAGCCCTTGGGCTATGCCCCGCAAGCGCTGGATGTGTGGACGGAGCGCGCAAAACTTTGGGCCACGGGAGAGGTGCCGACGGGTTTGGCGACGTTCGCAAAGCCCGCCAAACCCGCCCCGCGCGACGTGTTTCTGTATGTGATCAGCGGGTATAAAGAGCGCAACCCACAGGCGGCGATGGGGATTATCGAGCGGTTGGGGTAGGGGAGGAATTAGATGAGCGATTATGGTTGTTTGATATCAATGGTTTTTGATCGGTGAGATGCGTGGGGGTTAATAAGCAGGACTCGAGTCCAAAATGGTGTGCCACGAAGCTCACTCTCGATGAATTCGGCGTATGACTCAGATAAGCCTACAGCGACGCTCCCGCTCACAGCCAGCCACCACTCGCCAAACTGTGCCTGTGCCGATTCAAGCTTCTTAGTTTTCCGTTTTATGGCGTCTCGAGTTTGCTTGGAAAGCTCTTCAAGCACCCAACCTGCACTATTACGGGTACTCATAGCCCCCAACACAAAGGGCGTTTCGAAAATCTTGGACGACTTTAAAATTTCAATCTCAAGTTCGTTTGTTATCCGCTGCCGATGTGGGATGATTGCAGACGTTTGGCTAATTTCAGACAAGTAGGCTTTCAGCTTTCGTTTCGCAGTGCGGAGTTCGATGTCGATGTCAAAGTCGAGACATACGAAATAGCTGTGGGTGAGGTTGCTTCGAGGCAAATCCTTGAAGGTACCCTCTAAGCTGCGAATAATGCTTGGTTCAATTTCAGCTAGATTATACTCTCGACCAGCTTTTTCAATAATATGAACAAGACGGGTGCATTCGACCCCGATACGTCCACCGATAGAGAAGTCGGGAAATGTATTGGGGCCGCTCGGTTCAAATAGTACTTCGCCGAGGCCAAGCGACTCGAGATACTCTCTGGTCGCTTGCTCAACAAAATCCACGCTACTACCCCTGTAAAGTCCGCACCCCATAGCCCTCACCCCGAGCCTTCATCGCCTCAACCACGGCGATACTCGCCGCAGCGGTGGTGAAGTAGGGGATCTTGTCCATCAGCGCCACGCGACGGATGTCGCGGCTGTCGGTGACGGCTTGGGTGCCTTCGGTGGTGTTCATCACCATGGCGATGTCGTTGTTTTTCAAGCGATCGACGATGTTCGGGCGGCCTTCATAGACCTTGTTCACCAGCGTCGTCTTGATGCCTTGCGCGGTCAGCCAAGCGGCGGTGCCACGGGTGGCGACGATCTCAAAGCCAAGCGCCACAAGATCCGCCATAGCCGTCGCAAAAGCGGTGGTTTTGTCCATGTCTTTGATCGACACAAAGGCGCGGCCAGCGTCGGGCAGGGTGACGCCCGCGCCCATTTGCGCTTTCAGGAAGGCCAAAGCGAAGGTGCGGTCCCAGCCCATCACCTCACCGGTCGAGCGCATTTCTGGCCCCAGAACCGGATCAACGCCGGGGAAGCGGGCGAAGGGCAGCACGGCTTCTTTGACGCTAAACCAAGGGGTTATCGGATCAGCAAGGGTGAAGGGGTTGGCCAAGGGCAGCGGCGTATCGGGGCCGACACCCTGCGCATAAGGCGCGCGCATCGGGAAGTTCGACATCGGCTCGCCTGCCATCAGGCGGGCGGCGATGGCGGCAATCGCGCTGTCGGTGGCTTTGGCGACGAAAGGCACGGTGCGGCTGGCGCGCGGGTTGACTTCCAGCACGAAAATCACGCCGTCTTTGATCGCAAACTGCACGTTCATCAGGCCGACCACGTTCAGCGCAAGCGCCATTTGCACGGTCTGGCGTTTCAACTCGGCAATCGTCTCAGCACTCAGCGAATGCGGCGGAAGGCAGCAGGCCGAATCACCAGAATGGACACCGGCTTCCTCAATATGTTCCATGATTCCAGCAACATGCACGTCTTTACCGTCGCTTAACGCATCTACGTCAACCTCAATGGCACCAGAGAGGTAGCTGTCGAGCAGCACAGGGCTGTCGCCAGAAACCTGCACGGCGGTGCGGATATAGCGTTCCAACTGCGCGTCGTCGCGGATGATTTCCATCGCGCGGCCACCCAAAACGAAGGAGGGGCGGATGACCAGCGGATAACCTACGTCTTTGGCGACAGCGAAAGCCTCATCCCGCGAACGCGCGGTGCCGTTGTGCGGCTGTTTTAGGTTCAGCTTGTGCAGAAGCTGCTGGAAACGCTCACGATCTTCGGCCAAGTCGATGGCGTCGGGGGTGGTGCCGAGGATCGGGATGCCTTCGGCGTGCAGGGCGTTGGCGAGTTTCAAAGGCGTCTGGCCGCCGAATTGCACGATCACGCCGTGCAGGGTGCCGTTTTCCTGCTCAACCCGCAGGATTTCCAGCACATGCTCCAAGGTCAGTGGTTCGAAATACAACCGATCCGAGGTGTCGTAATCGGTCGAAACGGTTTCCGGGTTGCAGTTGACCATGATGGTTTCATAGCCCGCATCCGTCAAAGCATAGCAGGCGTGACAGCAGCAATAGTCGAACTCGATGCCCTGGCCGATCCGGTTCGGGCCGCCGCCGAGGATGACGACTTTTTTCGCATTGCTGGGCCGGGCTTCGCATTCCACATCGCCCATCGCGGGGGCTTCATAGGTGGAATACATGTAGGGGGTCTGCGCCTCAAACTCCGCCGCGCAGGTGTCGATACGTTTGAACACGGCATTGACGCCAAGGTTGCGGCGGGCGCGGCGGATTTGCGCCTCATCCCGGCCGGTGAGCATGGCGAGGCGGGCGTCGGTGAAGCCCATCATTTTCAGCTTACGCAGGCCGTTGGCGTCGAGGGGCAGGCCCTTGGCGCGGATGATCGCTTCGGCCTCGATGATTTCACGGATGCGGGCGAGGAACCACGGATCAAAGCTGGTGATTGCGTTGATTTCATCGTCGGAAAGCCCGTGGCGCATGGCTTGGGCGATGACGCGCAACCGATCAGGGGTGGCTTTCGACAGCGCCAAGGTGATCGCGGTGCGGTCGGGGGTGCCGGTGGCCGACACGCCGGGGATGGCGATTTCGTCAAAGCCGCTGAGGCCCGTTTCCAAGCTGGCGAGCGCCTTTTGCATCGACTCGTGGATGGTGCGGCCAATCGCCATCACCTCGCCGACGGATTTCATCGCGGTGGTGAGGTTGGGTTCACTCCCTGGGAATTTCTCAAACGCGAAGCGCGGGATCTTGGTGACAACATAGTCGATGGAAGGCTCAAACGACGCGGGTGTGACTTTGGTGATGTCATTGTCCAACTCGTCCAGCGTATAGCCGACCGCCAGTTTGGCCGCGACCTTGGCGATCGGGAAACCCGTGGCCTTCGAGGCCAGCGCCGAGGACCGCGACACCCGCGGGTTCATCTCGATCACCACCATGCGGCCATCCGCCGGGTTGATCGCCCATTGCA
>CAYLYV010000134.1:0-12946 GCA_964387655.1 uncultured Cypionkella sp.
GCGCCGTGGCCGTCCAGCATGGTATAGCTGGCGGTCGCACAGGCCGATCCCAGCGCGAAGGGCAGCATCTTGCGGTTTTCCCCATTCGAGAAAATTCCCTGCGCCATCAGCAAAATCCCCATGCCGAGCACAAAAATCCCGGCATATTCATGCAAGGTCAGCGCATCAGCGGGCATCGCCATCGGAAACAGCATTGCCAACGCAGGCCCCAGCACCGCCACAATCAACGGCGCAGAGCCGCGCGCAATCGGATAAACCCGGCTCAGATCGCCATGCTCATAGGCATAGGTCAGGAACGATTTGTAAAAGAAATGCGCACATCCCGCCATCAGCACCCATTTCCACACCTCGGGCGCGGGCAACGGGCAAAAACTGGCCACCGCAAGACCAATCGGCACCTCGCCAATCGACAGGATGATCATCGCCCCGATGCGAGAGGTGCCAGTTTTGATCAGCGCATTCCAGAGGGCGTGCAGGAAAGCCGAGCCGAGGACGGCCAGCAGAATGGCAAAGCTCAAAGTTCAATCCCGCCCTTGATAAGTTACAGAACTGTTACAGAGCCTGCGCGGCGGCGGCAATATCCGGCGTGGCCTTGCCGATAAGGCCAGATCAAATCAACAGACTCGCAGCCCCCTCTAGCTTCAACAGAAAAACCTTACTCTCCACCCCACCCTTGGCCGAAAACCCGCCCAAACCTTTGGCGGCCAGGATCCGGTGGCAGGGGATCAGCACGGGGATCGGATTGGCGCCGCACGCCTGCCCAATCGCCTGCGCAGGCGCACCGATTTCTTTGGCAAGATCGCCGTATTGCCGCGTCTCGCCGTACGGTATCGCCGCCATCGCGCGGCGGACCTGTTCGGCGAAGCCACTGCCAAAATCCAAGGGCAGGTCGAACTTGGTCAGGCGCCGGTCAAAATAGGCGGTCAGTTGTTGGATCGCCTCACTCAAAAGCGGCGTCTCGGGCGCAGGCCCGGCGTGCCAATGCAGTGCCGTGATCACGCCAGCCGTTTCCGTCACACTGATCGGCCCCAGCGGGCTTTGCATCCCCGCCTGCATCACGCCACCGCTCCCACCGAAGCCAGTGGCCGAAACGCCTCGCGCAGCATATCCGCCAGCCCCTCAATCGCTGCGGAGCCGCCGCGCGGGTTGCGCTTCAGCACGACGCGGGCGCGGTCGACGATGGGGAAGCCGTCAGCATTGGTCAGCTCGCGACAGCCCGGCGGAATCGTGCTGCGCGACAAAGGCGATATCGCAAGCCCGGTGCGCGCCGCCACCCGCAAACTGGCGGAGGTGTCACATTCAAACGCCGCCCGCCACGGGATGCTCTGCTGATCCAAAGACCGCAGCGCAAAATCCCGGCACCAGTCAGAGCGGAAATACACCCCCACCGGCACCGGCTGTTGCAGATGTTGGGCATGGGTAATCGACGTCACCCAGACCGTCGGATCAACGCAAAGCACCTCATCGCCGGAAGTATGACTGCTGTCATAAATCACTGCCAGATCAAGCTGATCGTCGTCCAAAGCCGCTTGCTGCGGGGCGGTGAAATCACAGCGCACGGTGACTTCAACACCCGGATGCCGCTCGGAAAACGCAGCCAGAGCGCGCGGCAGAATCGTCTCGGCATATTCATCCGGGATGCCGATGCGCACCGGGCCTGCCAGCGGTTTTTCCCGCAACGCCGTCGCGGCCTCCTCCAGCAAACTGGTGACGCGCCGCGCATAGGGCAGAAGTTGCGCCCCCCGTGGCGTCAGCACCACACCGCGCGGCAGCCGGGTGAACAAAGGTTGCGCCAGGCTCTCCTCCAGTTTGCGGATCTGCATCGACACCGCCGATTGCGTGCGCCCGATCCGCTCCGCCGCCGCCGTCACAGAGCCAGTATCCACCACCGCCAAAAAGGCCCGCATCAGGTCGCTGTCGAGGGGGATCATTGCGCGTTGCCATCTATGAAACCGATGGCTGGCATAATTTCTATTCGTTTGTCTTATGTCAAGGATTCGGGCAAAACAGGCCTATCCGAAACGAAGCCGTCCGATCAAACCGCACCATGAAGGAGTCCGCCATGATCCGTTCCACCCTCGCCACCCTGCGCCAGCGTCACGCTCTGCGTCAGTCCATCGGCAGCCTGCTGCGCCGCGCCGATGATCATTTGTTGGAGGATATCGGTCTGACTCGCTCTGAAGTGCGGGGCTTGATCGCAGGCAGCGCCCCCGCCCAGCCGAAATCCGGCTATTTCGCGCCGTTTCACGCCTGAGATTTCCCTGACGACTTGAACGGGCAGAGGTTTCAGCCTCTGCCCGTTTTTTTTTGCATCAAGTTTTAACTCAAAAACCGTCGCCGCCCCGGACTTGATCCGGAGCCTCGTGTAAGCCCGGAGGCCCCGGATCAAGTCCGGGGCGGCTTGGGTTGCTTAGCCCAGCGCGTCGTTACAGCGTTTGCAGGTGCCCGCGTGCTTGTGGCTTCCCACATCCGGCAAAATCCGCCAGCAGCGCTGACATTTCTCACCCTCCGCGCGTTCAAACACCACACCGATGCCCGGCGTATCCGGCAAACGGAACGCCTCGGCGGGTTCAGGATCGGCGGTCAGTTGCAGATCAGAGGTGATGCACAGCTCGGCAAAATCAAGCGATTTCAGCGCCTTAAGGATCGCAGTGTCCGCCACATGCACCACCGGCGCGGCCTCCAGGCTCGCCCCGATCACCTTCGCCGTGCGCTGCACTTCCAGCGCTCCGGTGACCACGCGGCGGGCGGAGCGGATGCCCTCCCACTTCGCGGCCAAAGTCGGGTTCAGCCAGTCCGCAGGGGTTTCCGGCATATCGACCAGATGCACCGACGACCCCTCACCGGGGAAGCGGCAGAGCCAAACCTCCTCCATGGTGAACACCAGCACTGGGGCCAGCCAAGTGGTCAAACGGTGGAACACAATATCCAGCACCGTGCGCGCGGCGCGGCGACGCACACTATCAACCGGGTCGCAATAAAGGCAATCCTTGCGGATATCGAAATAGAGCGCCGACAGATCGGTGGTGGCAAAGGTAAACAGCTTCTGGAACACGCCTTGGAAATCGTAGCGGGCATAACCGGCGCGCACTTCGGCGTCCAACTCGGCCAGACGGTGCAAAACCCACTGCTCCAGTTCCGGCATATCGGCAGGAGCAACCTTCTCGGCCTCGGTAAAGCCCGCCAAATTCCCCAGCAAAAACCGCATCGTGTTGCGCAGGCGGCGATAGCTGTCGGCCACACCTTTCAGGATTTCCTTCCCGATGCGCAGATCGACGGTGTAATCCGACTGCGCCACCCAAAGCCGCAGAATATCCGCGCCATATTCCTTGATCACCGCTTCCGGGGCCACGGTATTGCCGACGGATTTGGACATTTTCATGCCCTTCTCATCCAGCGTGAACCCATGCGTCAGCACGCCGCGATAGGGCGCGCGGCCCTTGGTGCCGCAGGCTTGCAGCATCGAGGAATGGAACCAGCCGCGATGCTGGTCGGTGCCTTCCAGATAGAGGTCGGCAATGCCGTCGCTGCTGCCATCCTCGCGATCGCGCAGCACGAAAGCATGGGTCGAGCCAGAATCAAACCAGACATCCAGCACATCGAAGACTTGGTTATATTGCGACGGATCGACGATGCCGCCCAACACCTTTTCCTTGAATCCGCGGCTGTACCAAACATCCGCGCCCTCGGCCTCGAACGCTTCCTTGACCCGCGCATTCACGTCTTGGTTGCGCAGCAGGAAGTCCGCATCCGTCGGTTTCGCGCCCACTTTGGTGAAGCAGGTCAGCGGCACACCCCAAGCGCGCTGGCGGCTGAGAACCCAATCCGGCCGCGCTTCGATCATCGAATGCAGCCGGTTCCGCCCCGCAATCGGCGTCCAGGTCACCAACTGGTTGATCGAGTTCAGCGCCCGCTTGCGGATCGTCTCGCCATAGGTCGACATGCCGTCGTCCAGCGGCTTGTCGATGGCGACAAACCACTGCGGCGTGTTGCGGTAGATCACCGGAGCTTTCGAGCGCCACGAATGCGGGTAAGAGTGCTTGACCTTGCCCTTGGCGAGCAGTGCGCCCTGCGCGTGCAGCGCCTTGATATTGCTGACGTTGGCCGCGCCCTCTTTGCCCTCGGCGTTGATGATGAACTGCCCGCCAAACAGCGGTAGATCGGCGCGATACGAGCCATCCGCCTCGACGTTATAGGTCATCGGCAGACCGAATTTCAGACCCATCTGATAGTCGTCATCGCCGTGGCTGGGGGCGGTATGGACAAACCCCGTGCCCGCGTCATCGGTGACATGATCGCCGGGGAGTAGCGGAACATCGAAGTCCCACTCGCCCGAACCGCCTTCGATGCCGCGGTAGGGGTGGGCAAGATGCACATCTTGCAACTGATCCGCAGCCACATCGCGCAGGCGGGTAAAGCCTTCAACCCGTGCGGATTTCATAACACCCTCGGCCAAAGCGTCAGCCAGCACCACAATCTCACCGACCTGTACCGTCGAGTTTTCACCCAAGGCATCCACCCGGTAAGCGCCATAGGCAATCGTCGGGTTGAACGCCACCGCGCGGTTCTGCGGGATTGTCCAAGGCGTCGTCGTCCAGATCACCACCGAGGCACCATCCAGCGCGCCATCCAGCGGCTTAAACCGCACCCAGATCGTGTGCGAGGTATGATCGTGATACTCGATCTCCGCCTCGGCCAAAGCCGTCTTCTCCACCGGCGACCACATCACCGGCTTGCTGCCCTGATACAGTGACCCGTTGCTCACGAACTTCATAAACTCATCCGCGATCACCGCTTCGGCGTGGTAATCCATCGTCAGGTAGGGCTTTTCCCACTTCCCCGTCACACCTAACCGCTTGAACTCCGAGCGTTGCACGTCGATCCAGCCCTCGGCAAAGCGGCGGCATTCCTGACGGAAATCGACGATATCCACGTCGTCCTTGTTCAGCCCCTTGGCGCGGTATTGCTCCTCGATCTTCCATTCGATCGGCAGGCCGTGGCAATCCCAGCCCGGCACATAGCGGGCATCCTTGCCCATCATCTGCTGGCTGCGCACCACCATATCCTTCAGGATCTTGTTCAGCGCATGGCCGATGTGCAGATGGCCGTTGGCGTAGGGCGGGCCGTCATGCAGGGTGAACGGCGTTCGCGCATCGGCCACGGCCTTTTCGCGCAACCGATCATAAACCCCGATCTTCTCCCAGCGCGCCAACCAGTCAGGCTCGCGCGCAGGCAGGCCCGCCCGCATCGGGAAATCGGTTTCGGGCAGGAAAACGGTGTTGGAATAGTCAGTCACATCAGCGCACATCGCGGCAGTCCTTGGAAGCGGGGCCTTGGTCGCAGGCCATAGGAAGGGGGTATCGGTGGGGTGCAAGGCACCAGACTCCCGGCGTCTGAAAGCTCAGAGCGCCGGGCCGATAATTCGGATTATGCGTGCGAATATGCGGTCCATGCGCGTCTTATAGAAACCCTCGGCGGAAAGGTCAAAGCCCTGCGTCAGTGCGCAGCATTGCAGCGCGCCGGGAAAAGCCGCACCTTAGACGGATAGGAGCCCGATATGTCCCCCCTCGCCCGTTTCCCGATCACCCCCGCCCAGATCGACGCCGTTGTGGCCGCGTTTTATCAAAGCGTCCGCACGCATCCGACCCTGGCCCCGATTTTCGCCTCTCACGTCAGCGACTGGCCCGCGCATGAGACGAAAATCGCCCGGTTCTGGCGCAACGCCATTCTGCTGGAAGGCGGCTATGACGGCAATCCGATGGCGGTGCACAAGGCCGCAGGCAACGTGCATCCCGGCATGTTCGAGCCGTGGCTGGCGCTGTTTGACCAAACCCTCGTCCACGAACTGCCGCCCGAAACCGCCCAAGCTTGGTCGGCGCTGGCCCATCGCATCGGGCGCGGCCTGCGCTATGGCCTCGTGGACAGCGCCAAAACCGCCTCAGGCATCCCGCTTTTGCGTTGAAACCTCGCCCGCCCAACGGTTCAGCCACGCCAGACCCGCCAAGCACAGCCCGAGGCCCAAGAAGCTGACCACCCGCGTCAGCCCGGTCAGCCCCGCCGCATCCAGCAGGAACACCTTGGCGATGGTGAGGCCAATCACCGCCATCGCGACCCGCCGCAACAGCCCCGAGCGCCGCGCTATCGCCTGATACAAAAGCCCCGCCCCCAACAGCATCATGGCGAGCGTATAGCTGTAAAGCTCGCCCTGCACGGTGCCATAAGCCCCCAGCCAATCGCCCTGCCAGAACCGCCGGATCTCCAGCCCAATGTACAAAGCCAGCAGCGCCAGCCCCACCACCAAGAACGGCAAGCGCAGCCGCCCCAGCCCCGGCAGTTTCCACACCGCCGCGAGCAGCACCAGCCCCGGCACGCCGTAGGCCAGCAGCAATGTGTCCAAAACCAGCGGCCCCAGCACCAAAGCGCCCGCATCTTCGGCATAGTAACTGAACAGCGGATTGAACGGCCCCACCGCCAGCGCCAAAGCCCCCGCCGCGAGCAACCCCGCCACCACGGCAATCGCCTGCCGCAACCGAAGCAGCACCCCGCCCAGCCGTGCGCGGTAAATCTGCATCAGCATCAGCACCAGCCACGGCAGCGCATTCAGGCTCATCGACCAATAGGTGTCGTAACTGCCAAACGCCCCCTCCGGCAAAACCCAGCGCGTGATCAGCACGTTAGCGAGGATCGCCGCCAAGCCCGCCGCCGCCGATTCCAGCACGCCTTTCGGCAGAATCCGACCCTCCGGCAATACCCGCAACGCGGCCAACAGCGCCACAATCACCCCGCCAAACGCCAGCACGACCTGACCCAGCGGAGCCTCAAACGCCCAATCCAAGCCCGGATCGGCCAGCAAGCGATAGCCCAGCACCGCCACCGCGACCTGAATGAACCAGCCCATCTCGGGCAGCTTGAACCGCCGGTCCAACCCCGCCGCGACCAGCGCCAGCAAGGCCAAAGCCAAGGTCAGCGCGGTATGCGTGGTGACCAAGAACAGCGCCAAAGCGATCAGCGACAGCGCCGACAGCGTGGCATAGGCTGGCCTGCGGCGATCCTCGCCCTTGGCGAACATCACCGCCAGCCCGACCATCCCCACGGCCACCGCCATCACATGCAGCGCCCAAGGATAGGCCCCGATCACCCGCTCGGGTATCCAGAGCAGCGCCAAAATCGCCACCGCCACCGGGGCCACCAGCGCCGCCGCCGCCCCGTGCAGCAGCGCCAGCACCCCCTCTTGCTTTGAGCGCCACGCGAACGCGCCCGAGATCAGCGCCGCCATGCCCACCAACCAAGTGATCGTCATTGGTGCTGCCACCTCTGGCCCGCGATCCGCAGCGCCCAAAAACTCCCAGAACAGCGGCATCTGCGCCGAGCCGATCTGCAGCAGCATCAGCCAGAACCCCACCGCCGGCACAAAGCCCAGATCGGCCAGCCCCTCGGCCCGCTCGGCCCACACGACATAAGCCAGCGCCAACAGCGCAAGCCCGCCCAGTGCCAGCATCGCCTCGGTTCCCGTGGCCCCCGCCAACAGCACCAGCCCCAGGGTCGAGGCCAAAGCTGCCGCAGCCGCCAGCAGCACCGGGAACGGCGGCCTGACTTTGCCCAACATCCCCGCCAGCAGCACCGACGGCCCATCCTGCCGGGGCACCAAGCCGCGCTCAGGGATCGCCACCGCCAGCAGCGCCAGCCCCAGCAACAGCGCAACCCAACCCAAAACCCCCGCGCCCGCCGCCATTGACAGCCAACCGCCCGCATAGCCGAGCACCAAAGCCAGCACCGAGACCCAAGCCCAGCGCCGCAACGTGTCCACGCTCAGCCCCAAAGCTGCAATCAACGCGAAATAACCATACAGCCAAGGCCCCGCCTCGGCCCCACCCGCCACCACAAACGGCGCTGCAAACGCGCCCAAAAGCCCCACCGCGATCAGCAGCGGCCCATAGAACCAGCCCAGCACCAGCGCCAAAACCGCCGTCGTCCCCAGCCCCGCAAACGCCATCTGCGGCCCGATCAGCCCATACATCAGCCGCGCCGACAGCACGGCAGCAAACACCGAAACCAAACCAGCGCCGGCGAAAACCGAGGGCAGATAGGCGGTCGCGACATTCTCGCCATCGCCAGACCTGCGTCGCAGCCACTCGCCCGCCGCGATCAGGCATAGACCAAAGGCAATCCCCGCCAACACCCGCAAGCCCGGCGGCAACAGCCCGTTTTCAATGCCATATTGCACGAAAAACACCCCGGCCAAAGCCAGCGATGCGGCTGACACCGCGTAAACCCAATTCGCCTTCAACCAGTCCGCCAAACGCGAGTACACGTTCGGCCCCGCAGGCAACCGCGCCGCCACAGGCGCAGGCGTGTCAGCCGTCGCGGTACCACCGCGCGCAGCCGCCGCCCGCTCCCACGGCGTCATCGGTTTCACCGCGTCCACACCGGCAGGCTCACCCGCTTTGGCATCAACGGTGGGCATAACCACCTCAACCTCAACTGGCCCCGCTTCATTCAAAACAGGATCGACCGCCGAAGTCTCTGCGATCACCGTGGCAGCAAGCCCGCCCGGCACAGGTGCTTGCGCCACATCCACCGCGCCCGCCATCGCCTGCAACCGCGCGCCCTGCGCGGCCAACTGCCGTTCCAAATCACCGACCCGCCTGCGCAAGCCGCTTTGCCCGATCAGCAGCACGATGATCAGCACCGGAATGGCAAGCGCCACCAAGGCCAGCAGAACCAGCAACCCGTCCATCCGCGATCCCCCACACGTTTTCGTTACATTAGCCCCAGCCAGCCGCTCTGCACAGTGGGGAATATCCCACCCGATAAGCTCTTGCCGCGGCAGAAATAACCCGCACAAATGGCCATATGAGCACCCAATCCCCTCCGCTAACCATCGGCATCATCGGCGCAGGCATCGGCGGTCTGGCCGCCGCCGCCCTATGCGCGCAATCCGGCCACCAGATCACCTTGGTCGAGCGTTTTGCCACTCCGCGCGCCCTCGGTTCCGGCCTCGTGCTGCAACCCGTCGGCCTTGCCGTGCTGGACGCCATCGGCGCAAACGCCCGCGCTTTGGGGGCAAAGCTCACCCAAATGCGCGGTCACGCAGGGCGACGTAAAGTCCTTGACGTGGCCTATAAACCCGACGCCCCCGGCCTCGCCATCCACCGCGCCAGCCTATTTTCGGTGCTCTGGCACGTCGCCACCGCCGCTGGCATCACGTTGAAAACAGGGACGGCCTGTGTTGAAGCCCCGCTCACCCACGGCAAACGCCTGATCCTGCGCGACAACGCCAACCCGCTCGGCCCGTTCGATCTGGTGATCGACGCCTCGGGCGCGGGCTCAACCCTCTCACCGATGCAGGCCCGCCCGTTAAGCTTCGGTGCAGTCTGGGGCACTGTGCCATGGCCCGACGAGACCGACCTGCCGCGCGATCACCTCAGCCAACACTACCAGGCCGCCCGCCACATGGCAGGCGTGCTGCCCATCGGCCAACTTCCCGGCAACCCAACACCGCACGCCGCCGTGTTCTGGTCGCTGCCCCGCGCCAAGCTAAACGATTGGCCCCGCCAAGACCTTGACCAATGGAAAGCCGAAGTCACCCAGCTTTGGCCGCAAATGGCCCCGTTCCTGACCACCCTGCACAGCCCGGACGACCTCACGCCCGCTCGTTACAGCCACGGCACCCTGCGCCGCCCCTATGCCGAAGCCCTCGCCTTCATCGGAGACGCTGCCCACCGCGCCAGCCCGCAACTCGGCCAAGGTGCCAATATGGCGCTGCTCGATGCCTTCGCGCTGCGTGAAGCCCTGCGCCTGCCGCTGACCGAAGCCCTGCCCCGCTACGCCCAAATGCGCCGCTGGCATGTCCGCGCCTATCAAACCATGTCGGCGGCTTTCACCCCGATGTATCAATCCGGCAGCACCACTTTGCCACTGCTCCGCGATCACCTGCTCGCGCCAATGGCGACGCTGTGGCCGATCAACCGCATCCTGACAGCACTGGTCTCCGGCACCATGCTGCCCCCTGTCGCCGGAATGAATTGGCCGCAAATCACTGGACAGCGGCCCGCAGCGCGCTAGGCTAGAGACAAAGGAAACCCGATGCGTGACCCCTCCCTGAACGTGCTTGGCAGCACCTTGGAAAGCTGCTCCTCCGCCCCCGTCACCGGGTTTTTTCGCGATGGCTGCTGCAACACCGGGCCGATGGATCAAGGCCTGCACACCGTTTGCGCACTGATGACGGCAGAATTTCTGGCCTACTCCAAATACTTAGGCAATGATCTCTCTACCCCGCGCCCGGAATACGGCTTTGCCGGTCTAAAACCCGGCGATCAATGGTGCCTCTGCGCGGGCCGGTTCCTGCAAGCGCATGAAGAAGGTGTCGCCCCGCAAATCCGCCTGCAATCCACCCACCAGCGCACGCTGGATGTGGTGCCGCTGGCTATCCTGCAAACCTACGCCGCCGACTAGGCGGCCGTCTGCGGCACCGGCAGCCGCAAGGTGCCATCCTCATCCCGCATCAGATCTTCGATGAACAGCGACAGCAGTTGCGAGCGCCCACTCACCCCCGCCTTGCGGTAAATCGCATTGGTCTGCGCCTTCACCGTGCCTTCGGAGGTGCTGCGCAACGCCGCAATCTCGCCGGTCGACATGCCTTTGATCGCGAACAAAGCCACGTCCTTTTCCGCAGGCGTCAGCCCCCATTCGGCAAACCGCTCGGCCAACAGCACCATGAACGCACCCGAGGCCCGCCGCAGCCGGGTCTCCGCCTCACGCCGATCCACAATCGCCCGGCGCAGCAGAATCGCGCCCAGAACCACGCCGACAATCAGCCCGAACGCCGCCCAGATCTCCATGATCTCACGCAGCTCCCACGGCAGCGGCGTGGTGGTGATGCCGACAAAAGACGACAAAATATCCGACACGAAAAAAATCGCGCAAGCCGCCTGCAACAGAAAGATCGCAAAGACGAAAGCCGGATGTCTCACTTATGCTCCAAAATTCTCACGATAAATTATTCTGCGCGGCCCCTTTGCCGACCCGCGCATCTTAGTTCTCGTTGCCGCCTTTGCCCGAACCGCTGTTATCGGAATCACCGTGATCCTCCGAGCCATCATCGCCCGAGTCATGACCCTCTGAGTCATTGTCATCTGGCCCGTCATCACCCGACCCGCTACCGTCTGAGTCACTGTCATCCGATCCGTCCTCGCCAGACCCGCTGTCATCCGACCCATCATCCTGCGAACTGCCTTTGCCCGAATTCTCGCCGCCCGCAATCTCCGGCACCACCTGACCATCGGCCGCCAGCACAATATCGCGCAAAATCTCGCCGGTGCGCGGGTTCAGGATGATCTCGCGTGAGGCCGCGCCGCGCGCGGCGACAATCCGCACCCGCCCCAGCATGGTGGTTTCCACATTGATCTCGCGGTAGCCTTGGCTGCGCAGCTGCGCCACCACCGACTTTTGAAAGCTCTCCGCCATTGCGGCGCTGGCCATAAAGACGGCGCCCATCACGCCGCCCGCACACTGCCGTAAGAAAGCCCTGCGCCCTAAGAAAACTCTGCGGTTCATCCCGTTTCCCTTCGAGGCCGAAACCCGCCCCGGCTGCACCCACACTATCACCCATGCCAAGCCCCCCGGCAAGGCCGGGGCACCTGGTGCTTGCAAAACCGGCCTCAATCGTCCGAGCTGCCCTCGCCACCATCATCATGGCCGCTGTCGTCATGGCCATCATCATCATCGCCGCTGTCGTCGTGCCCGCTGCCGCCATTGTCATCGCCTGCGTCATGGTCCGGGCCATCATCCGATGCGCCGTCATCCGACGCATTGTCGTCATCGGCACTGTCGTCATCGGCACTGTCGTCATCGGTGAAATCGTGATCGGTGCTCGACACTTCCAGATCAGTATTCGTCTCACCCGCACCCACGGCCTCGGATTCACGTTTGACGACATTGCCGGTGGCTTTGTCGTACACCACCTCGACCTTTACCCCATCCTTGATGCCTTCAACCTTGATCTGGTTCGGGCTTTCCTTCACCTCGATCCCGGAATAGGCCGCGTCCTGATAGGTGTGCACCACATCTTCCACGGTGATCGCCTGCGCCATGCTGGCCGAAAACGCCAGCCCTGCGATGAAGATCAAGGGTTTCGCTGTCCGTCTCATCCTGTGTTCCTAACTTTGCTGAACTGCCAAACGAAGCCGCATCCGGCGACAGGTTCAGCGATGACAGCCCAAACCGCCGCTGCCTATTGGCGCAGAGTTTACCCCGACCAGATCAGCCCAGAGTTTGCGGATATAAACCGCAGTTTAGGGATAACCCGATTAAAGTGCTTGGCTGCACCCTAGGAAAACTCCCGCGAAAATTCGGAAAAATAAGCCTATATCAAATGCTTAAGACATTGGTCTGAAGCTTACGCGCTCATCGTCAGACCATGGTCCGAGCGGGCAAATTGGTGATTCGGGCAGGGCCCATGAAAAAGCCGCGCCAATCTGCATCGGCGCGGCCCAGCAGTGTTCAATCCGGCTTCAGATCTTCATGTCAAAGCCAAGGTGCTTGGCGACGGTGAAAATATCCTTATCGCCGCGCCCACACATATTCATCACGATGATATGGTCTTTCGGCAGGGTCGGCGCAATCTTCATCACATGCGCCAAAGCATGGCTTGGTTCCAGCGCCGGGATGATGCCCTCCAGCTTGCAAGACAGCTGAAACGCCTCCAAAGCCTCGGCATCAGTGATGCTGACATATTGCGCCCGCCCCATATCGTGCAGCCAAGAATGCTCTGGCCCGATGCCCGGATAATCCAGCCCCGCGCTGATGCTGAAGCCTTCCAAAATCTGCCCGTCATTGTCCTGCAACAGATAGGTCCGGTTGCCATGCAACACACCCGGACGCCCGCCCGTCAGCGAAGCGCAATGCTGCAACCGTGCATCGACCCCCTTGCCCCCCGACTCGACGC
>CAYLYV010000135.1:0-12845 GCA_964387655.1 uncultured Cypionkella sp.
GTGCCTGAGCCGGGATCACGGGAAGCGGCAGGGCAGAACCGCTCAAACGAGCAAATGGCAGTGTCAGGCCCAGGAAGAAAGAACCCGGAAAGAGGGAGGGCCATGCCAACGACAGCGCCCGACTTGCAACGCCCGGACTGTCGATGGGGCCAGCCCGAGAAAGGAAGCGAGTTGAAGCGACAAACCGAATGTAACGCCGGCCTACGCGGGTCGCTGGCAAGTCTCGCAATCTGCGATCTTTGGGAATGACGGTGATGGTTCGCACCGCCCTGAACGCGCCGGTCTGATGTCGCGGCGGGGTACCCGGGAGGATCCAAAGAATATCGCGGCAAGGTCGGTTGCGGGCGCGACCTCAACGGCTGCGACGTGCCCAGGCCAAACTGGCCCCATCGGAAGGTTTCTTCGTAGAACCACGCTAAGGAAGAACTTTCAGCGAACACAATCAGGTTCCCCAGTCTCTGGCTGGCCTGATGTTCAGTGGTCGCGCAATTTTGCGGTCTGCGGCTCCAGAATGCCAATCGAAGTCGCCGGATAGAATGACGTGCTCCCACCCGAGGGGCGATGTGTGAGGAAGCAGCTTGACGTCGTAGATCTGGGTGGTCTGCGCGAGGTGGCTGGCGGCCTTGTCCATGTAGATCGTATTCCAGAACGTGATGGCGGCGATGACGAGGTTGAGCGCCATGGCCCGCTTCTGTTGGGCGGCATCAGAGCGATCATGAATGCGCCCTTGTGAGTGGGCAAAGACGGCCCGAGCCAGCGAGTGTCGCGCTTCACCCTTGTTGAGGCCTGCGTGGCATTCCATGCGCAGGTCGGCGTTTTCGATCCAGTCGAGCATGAAGAGCGTGCGCTCGATCCGGCCGATTTCACCCAAGGCAAGGTAGAGCCGGTTTTGCTGGCGGTACGCTCCAAGCTTGCGCAGGATTTCAGACGGTTTGAGAGACTTGTCGCGGATGCTGGCGGCGAGACGCATGATGTCACCCCAATGCTGCCGGATCACTTCTTCGTTGATGGGCTTCCCGATGAGGGATGACAGGGTGGGCCACGCCTTCGCGCTTCCGAAGCATGCCAGCCGCCGGTCGGGAAAGTCGCGCAAGCGCGGGGCGAATGTCATCCCCAAGAGATGGAACAGGGCGAAGACGTGGTCCGATACGCCACCGGTATCTGTGTAATGCACAAGAGGGTCGAAGCTGGCCGGATTGCTCAGGAGGCCATCAAGCACGAAGGGGGCTTCGCCTGCGGTCGCCCCGATGACACTGGAATGGAACGATCCGTACTGACCCGACAAGAAGGAGTAGATCTTCAGGCCGGGATCGGGTCCGTATTTGGCGTTGATGAGCCCACTGCCACGATTGGCAGCGAAGAACTGCCCATCCGATGAGCTGTGCTCCACCGCGCCCCAGTGCTGCGCAAAGGGCAGGCCATGATGGGCGTCGACGATACGGCCCAAGGCATCCGCGAATGTCTCCGGCCGAAGGTACCATGTCTGCGCCTACGTGGCCATGACGCGCGCACGTGGGCAGACAGAGGTGTTTGTTGGGAAGGATCAGGCATCAGGATTGCCTGCCCTCGCAGAACAGATGAGCCGACAGTCGGATCGAGGGGCGACATTGCGATATGTGGTCGAAAAGGAACGGCTGAATGAGCAAATTCTCTCACCTGAGCGAGGTTATGAGCGTGAAATCTGAAGTATAGACTGAAGCATGAAAGGCGCATTGCATGCCATCATGCATTAAATGCTATGGAATAAACCTTCACACTGTTCCGCTCTTTTTCCGGCAAACGTTCCGTTCTGGGAAACGCGGGCGATATGAAAAATACGTAGCGATGATGTTCAGTGCGACCAGCCAACTTCGTCAGATCATTGGCGAGCTTACGGTTGTTTTCGGGGCGCACAGCAGCGAACGTCTCAGCACCGACAATACCGGGTGCGAGGCTTTCCACATCGAGCGTCCCTTTTGGTGCGTGCGCTCCAGGTGCGAGCCTGAACCCTTCCGCTTCTGGATGCCATTGCATCAAAAGATCAGCCGCCTTCACCGCAGCAAGATAGGTGAAGGTCTGATTCACTTGCTCGATAATATTCAATGGCCGATCTTCCAATGGGTGCGACCCGATCGGCTCAAACTTAAGGAATTCCATCGCTTCGAGGGGCGTGCGTGGAAGCGCTGCGAGCGCGCGACGCCTGATGACAATCCCCGGTGTTGGTCCGGTCAACGCGCTCAGCTTCATAGCCTTGGTTGATGACCCCGCTCGGTTCAGCCGGACATCGGATGTGGGCGCTTTTCTTGGGTTGACGCCAAAGCGGCATCAGTCTGGCGAGATGGATTGGTCGGGCCGCGTTTCGAAATGCGGTGACGGTGCAATGCGCGGGCTACTCTTCGAGGCGGCGTCATCCGTGATCCACCAGGTGAAACGTTTCTCGCGGCTCAAAAGCTGGGCCGTGCGACTGGCCGGCCGTCGCGGCTTCCGCAAGGCGGCGGTCGCGACGGCCCGCAAAATCGCCGTGCTGATGCTGACGATCTGGAAAAATGGAACCGACTATCAATGGACAAATGAGGCCACCGCCTGATCTGAGTTCCCGCCCCTGAAGCGGGGAGCGCAGTCCCAACGGGACGGAGGTTGATCGATCTCGCTGTAGAGCATGGGATGGCTAGGCGCCACACCCCGCACAAGACATTGGAGACGATCCACCGCCGAAAACCATCATGAGGCGCTCAATGCGACCTCGGAGAGAACCATGACCCCGGACGGACACAACCCCACGCTTGACGAGGCCGCAATCAGAGAACGCTCTACAGCCGGTGGAAGCGGTGGAGCGAGAAAGGCATCTTCGCCCGGATGATGGCAGGTCTGGCCGCTGAGCACGGCGAAGAGAAGACCGTGATGATCGACGCGACATATCTCAAGGCCCATCGAACGGCGACCAGCATGGCCGCGAAAAAGGGGGGCGTGGTCGTCTGATCGGTCGAACCAAAGGCGGCATGAACACCAAGCTGCATGCCATCTGCGACAGTCAGGGACGACCGATCGACCTGTTCGTCACCGCCGGACAGGTCAGCGATTACATCGGCGCACGCGCATTGCTCAGCGGCCTGCCAAACGTCAAATGGCTGCTCGGGGATCGGGGCTACGATGCTGACTGGTTCAGAGAAGCTTTGCAGGACAAGGGGATACGCGCCTGTATCCCAGGCCGGAAGAAACGCAAGACACCGGTCAAATACGATAAGCGCCGATACAAGCGGCGCAATCGCATCGAGATCATGTTCGGAAGACTCAAAGACTGGAGGCGTGTCGCCACCCGATATGACCGGTGCCCGAAGGTCTTCCTTTCGGCGATCGCCCTCGCCGCCCTCGTCATCTACTGGTTATGAATCCTGACCCTAAGCTGCGGAATAGCTCATAAAGACCTCGCTGCTACCATCCCGGCGGATCAAGAACACATCATAAGCTTCACGCTGATCTTCTGGGCCCATTCCAGGCGACCCATAGGGCATGCCAGGAACAGCGAGACCGACAGCATCTGGCCGTTCAGCCAACAGGCGGCGGATGTCGGCGACCGGCACGTGCCCTTCGATCATGTAACCCTCAATCTCGCCCGTGTGGCACGATATCATTCTTTGCGGGATGCCGTTGTCCAGCTTGTGACGCATCATAAGAGTCCCAAAGCTCCGCTCCTCGGTGACGCGAAAGCCCTCCTGCCTAAGAATGGCGACCCAGGCGCGACAGCAGCCGCAATTAGGGTCTTTGAGAACGTGGATTGTTGGTGCAACTTGCGCAAATGCCGCAAGCGGCGCGGCGCTGGCAATGCCAGCGACGGCGGTCAAAATTTGGCGGCGCGTTATGTGCATCGCATTTCTCCTTTTGGATGGCATGTCTTGTGCGGGCCTTGGGTTGCGCAGTTGGGCGAACGTGCTGTCGAAGCCCTTTGCGGATGGTATGCCGGACATCGTTTATCTCCCCGTGATATTTCCCTCGCGTTGGTCTTGTACCTGATGTCCCGGCTTACCTTTCGTCGCGCGAAAGCCGTCCCAGAACAGCAGTGCCACCCCACAGAAAATCGCCACGTCAGCGAGGTTGAAGGACGGCCAGTGGTATGTTCCGAAATGAAAATCCAGAAAGTCAGGGACCGCCTGATAGCGCAGACGATCAAGGATATTGCCAAGCGCGCCTCCGATGATCAGACCGAGCGCCGCACCTGTCAGCCTGTCCGGAGCCTTCCACAGCCAGATCAGCAGCCATGCCACGACCACGGCAGCAAGTGCGACCAGACCCCACCAGGGTACGACCCCGCCGAGCATACCGAAGCTGACCCCATCGTTCAAAACCCGCACGAGGTTGAGAAAGGGCAGAACCTCGACCCCGTTCTCAAGCGCCGGGGAGTTCAGGGCAAGAGCCTTGGTGCCCTGATCAACACCAAACGCGGCGATGGCGCAAAGCCCACCGAGAACGCGGCTGTTCATGCCACCGCCTTCAGATCGGCCCGCGCGTCGCGGATGATCGCCCATGACGAGTGCAGGAACAGTCCGGCGATCCCGAACGCGACGATAAGATCGGGCCAAGCGCTGCCCAGCCAAACCACTAGCCCAGCGGCGATAACGACTGCGGCGTTGCCGATGGCGTCGTTACGCGAGAAAAGCCAGACAGCGCGCATGTTCGCATCGCCCTTGCGGTACCGCAACAACGGCAGCACGGAGATGACATTTATCACAAGAGCAATCAGGCCCAGAATCCCCATCAATGTGGCGTCTGGGGTTGTCGGCTCGAATGCCCTTATGATGGTCGTGCTAAAGACCCCAAGGCCAAGCAGGCCGAGAAAGATGCCCTGGATCAGGGCAGAGCGTGCCCGCCAGAGAAGGCTCCATCCGATGGCAAGAAGCCCCAAGAAAGTGATCGCGCCATCGCCGATGAAATCCAGCGCGTCGGCCTTCACCGCCTGTGACCCGGCAATAAACCCACCAATCATTTCCAGAACGCCGTAACCGACATTTAGAATCACGACGATCCAGAGCGCGCGGCGGTAGCCCGGGTCCTGATGGGCCGCACTTTGCTGAAGGTCCTCGTCGCTCTCGATGCGGTCGAACCCATATCCCGTTGTCTCAACGGCTTTTTCAATCTCCGGCAGGCTTGCTTCAGGGACTTTCAGAGTCATGATATGGGTCGCCGCTGATACTTTCACTGCGTCGGGCGCGACACCCGCAGACTGCGCCGCCCGCTCGATCTGGGCGGCATCCTTGGCGCAATCCATTCCGGAAACCCGGTAACGGACGGGCGACGTATCTGCTGTCGATCGGGTGCTTTCGGTGTTGGCCATCGGTGCAATACTCCTGCTAGGGTGAATCAAGAAACAACATATCAGTGAGGAATGATATGGACCACGTTGTCGCCGACCGCAACACCGGGGCCACCGCCATCGAGCGAAGAGCGAAGCTGTTTCGCGGCTTTGCGGACCCAAGCCGTCTCGCGATTCTGGACGCCTTGTGCGAAGCGCCGTTGGCCGTTCACGAGATCGTGACGCGCACGGAATTATCGCAATCAAACGTCTCCAACCATCTCCGATGTCTTTTGGATTGTGGGCTTGTCGCCAGCGACCGCGATGGACGCTTCATCCGCTACCGTATCAGCAGTCCGCGTATTACAGCTCTTTTGAATGACGTGGACGCCCTTCTCGATGTGGTCGCAGAGGGTGTTGAGGCGTGTGACAATTATTGCGGGGAATAAACGGTCCTTTGCGTGTGTGCTTGGATTCCATGAAAGGTTTGGATCGCAATAATTTAGTCGATCAACGGACGCAGCAACTCCACTGCATCGACATCTAGTGCCACTGCGACCTTTTCTAGGGTCAGGATTCATAACCAATAGATGACGAGAGCCGCGAGGGCGATGGCTGAGAGGAACACCTTGGGGCATCGGTCATAGCGGGTCGCGCCCAGATCGGCCTGAACAAGGGCGAAGCCCATCACGCCCTCAAGAATGCGCTGCGTATTGGCCGCCAAGGTGAAATTCGCGACCGGACAACCGAAGGCCAACATTTCAGGATGGCCGGGCTGAACCTGCTCACCACCATCATTATCTACTGGAACACCAAGCACCTCGGTCAGGCTGTCGCCATCCGCCGCCGTAATGGGTTGGATTGCTCACCCGACCTGCTAGCGCATATCTCACCCCTCGGATGGGCCCACATCCTGCTCACTGGCGAATACAGGTGGCCCAAAAGATGATCAAACCACCTTAGCGTAGTATTCTGCACTCTCCGGCATCAGACCCCAAATATGCACCGCGACACCAAGGAGGTTTTCGGCGCGACGTCGGGTACGGATCAGGTCAATGTCGTCCCGGCTCAGCAGATAATGGCGGATCAAAGCATCAGGATCCGTCAGCACCTCGAAGAGGTCTGCATGCGCGCGGGAAGAAAGTAGTCGGCGGGCCATAAAGTGTCCTCAAAACGTAGTTGCAAGTTTGAAGACCTCGAATATTATAGAGACCAATAAAAAGACAGATTTGCTGCGCCAATTCAGGATCACAGCGATCACGTGAAGTCAGGCTACAAAACGGTCGTTTTGGAGACACCATGCCACGCACCGGCGACATCCTCGGATACGCAAGGGTCTCAACCGCCGACCAAGACCTGTCCGGCCAGAAAGACCGGCTGCTACAACACGGCGCTATTCGCGTGTTCGAAGACGTGATCTCCGGCAAGACGTTCAACCGGCCCGGTCTGGCGGCCTTGCTTGATCAGGCCAGGCCCAACGATACTCTCGCTGTCATCCGCCTAGATCGCTTGGGCCGCTCGCTCAAAGAGCTTCTGGAATCCGTCGATGACCTCAAGGCCAGAGAGATCAATCTGATCAGCCTTGAGGAGCGGATCGACACGACATCCGCCGCTGGCGAACTCGTATTCCACGTCTTCGGGGCCATTGCGCATTTCGAGCGCCGCCTGATCTCAGAGCGCACCAAAGACGGCCTGATCAACGCTCGAAAGCATGGCCGCACCCCGGGGCGGCCGCCATTGCAGCCCGAGACAATCTCAGCCCTTCAAGATCTCGTCAGCGCCGGAAAATCCGTCGCCCAGGCCGCAAAACACCTCGGCATAGGCAGATCAACAGCTTACAAGGTGATCAGAAACACCACGCCATAAGCCATGTTTATGCTTCGTTCTTCCTTAGCGTGGTTCTACGAAGAAACCTTCCGATGGGGCCAAACTGTCGCTGCGCAAGGACTGTTCAACAGGATAAGACCCGAAAGGCAGAACTTGGGCACAAGCCGACGGTCAATGCTGTGCCGCGCTCAGTCGAACAGGCCGGGTTGGGCTGCGGCCTTGGCTTTCTTGCCCTTGATCACTGGTGCCGATGCCAATGCACCCGCGCCCGTCAGCGACGCCTCGGTCAGCAAGGGGGCAGCGCAGATTTCGTCCAAAAGGGTTGCCTGTGCGGGTTCCAATGCCACCAATCGACCAAGGACGTGCAACAGGTTCAGCAGATCCTCGGTATACTCCGGCAACCAGTGATCGGGCTGAATCTTGTCCAGCGCTGATGGCGGACGGCGGTCGCCGATGACCGGGCGGGTGCGGTCGGATTTGCGGTAGCTGAACCACTGGCGCAGCACGCTTCGACCAGAAACCTGATATTCGGCGACGGCGGTTGGGACGTTTGCAATGAACCCCTCCCCCACATGCAGCCGACCCGTGGAAGGGTCGTGGTGCATCGTGTCGGGCAAGGGGTTCGGCGCGCCGGGGATGGTGCCGCCAACCGGGATGGTCGGCCCCTGCCCCTTGGGCATCCGTGGGGGCGCGGCGGGGCGGCCAGACGCCGGGTCGGCAAAACGCTCACCATAGGTGTGCAGCCAGATCACTTCGCGGCCCAAGGCGACCGCGCGGTCGAACAGCGCCGCATCTGCCGTGACTGGCACGCGCAGGCCGGGGCGGATCAGGTCTTCTTTGAAGTGGGCCGTGAAGGCGGGGTGCGCCAGCAGGGCCGCGACATAGGCCATCACGTCGGGCGCGGTGACGGGTTTGCCATAGGTGGTGGCGAGGTAGGCGAGGAGTGCGGCTTTGATGTTCGGAACGGTCGCTGCGGCGTCGCGCCAAAGGGGAATAGCTCGGCCAGCCGAATTGCCCCTAAAGTAGTTTTTGTCGGGAATCAGATCCGAAAAGATGATGCCCGGGCCATCGGTAGTCGGGATCTGATCCAACACAAAACCGAAGACTTGCCGGGACGACCAGTTGGCCCAGAGCTCTGGTCTGCCCTGGCTGAGCAATCTGTGATCCGGAACAATCCACTGCCGATCAAGACTGCGAAAGCCGAACCGGACTGGTGTCACGACTGCGCCTTTGTCGGTCTCGACGTTTTGCTCTCGAACAGTGTGAATGCCCAACGGCACACTCACCTTCCTAGCAAGTGTTCGGTCTCGATCTTCGTGAAAGAGCTTTGCCTTTTCTATGAGGTCTTTCTCCCGCACCAACCTATCCCATCGCATAGATAGTGACGGCGAGTCGGGGGCGATTACCCAAGTCCTGCAAGACATGACCCCAGCGAAGTCGCTTTCGAACAGGTCAGATAGCGCGGGAAAGGCGCCCCAACCGAGGCTATGCTCGGGCAAGAAGGGGCCGCGGATTTCAGCATCACCATCTTGCCAACCGTCGTCTGTTAAGGTCAGGGCCGCCAGTGCAAGGAACTTGTCTTCGCGATGGCTTTCGGGAAGCGCGCGATAGCGGATACGCGCCAGTTCTCCGACCTTTGCATCGGGGCGGCGCAGCGCCAGAACGATGCAGATTTCCTGTTGAACACCCTGAAACAGGCGGGTGTTGACGGCAGGCTGGTGCCCCTCGGGCGAGGCGTCGATCACCCAGATGTCGGAACAGCTTTTGCGCAGGTCGGCGCGCATCTGCTGAAAGCCCGGACCATTCAGGAAACCCGAAGCCGTAATGAAGCAGACAATCCCCGGGCGATGAACCTCTGGCTCACCAGTTGCCTCGGCATGGCCCGAGCCAAAGACCTTCCATGCAGCCCACCGCCAGAAGAAGACATAAAGGTTCTTCAGATGCTTGGCATGCGCGCCCAAACCCCATTCGGGCAAGGGCGCCCAAAGGTCCATCGGTGACGGGCGTCCCGGACTGCCCTTTTCCACCCATCCACCCTGCCCCGCCGCATCTACCTTGTAGGGCGGGTTGCCGATGACCACGGTGATCGGTTCGTCCCTCTTGATGGCATTCGCCTCTTTCCGCGAATTGCCGATGGGGGCCAGCATGGTGGAAAACCGCGTCTGCTCGGCGTAGGGGTCACCCAAGGTGTCGGTTACGTAAAGGCGTGGCTGCGGTAGGTTACCCCCGGCCCCGGTGCCCGTGGCCGCAGCCCCCATCAGCGCCCGCATTTCCGCCATCAGCCGCAACTGCGCCACGGCAAAGGGGCCAAACTGCAATTCGAACCCGATCAGCCGATGCGCGGCGGCCCCCAAGGCGGGGCCAACTGCGCCCGCGCCCTGATCGTCGGCGACCGTCTCGGCGATCTTGCGCAGCACGCCGAGAAGGAAGGTGCCGGTGCCCGTCGCGGGATCGGCGATGGTGACATCTTTGGCCGCAAGACCCTCGTGGCGTCCGAACAGGGCCGGGTCGCGCAAAGCTTCGTCCGTCAGGCGGACCATGGCCTGCACCACCTCGGGAGGGGTGTAGTAGCTGCCGGTCTTCTTGCGCAGGGCGTTGTCGTAAACCTCGAGGAAGTCTTCGTAGAAATAGAGCCAGGCATCGGGCTTGCCCTTGGAGAGGGTGGGCCAATGCACCTCATGCAGCACGCGGGTCAGGGTCGAGGTCGCGGTCGACAGCGCCTTTTGCGTCTGCGGATCGTCGGTTAGCAAGCGAAGTGCTGTGCCGATCAACGTGTTCGTGTCGCGCAAGGCCAGGGCGGCATGGGCGATGCCCTTGTCCAAGGCAATGTCCTGCGCCCGAGCCATCAACAGGCCAAAGGTGACAGCCTGCGCATAGCCATCGGCGAACTGCGCATCATCGGCCTGCGGAAAGAGGAGCCCCCGCCATTCGGTGGCAAGGTCAGTCAGGCTTTGAGTGCCGTTTTCCAGCTCTTCCAGAACCTCGTCACGCAGTAGGCGGCAAAGGCGGGCCGAAACCTCGGCCAGTTTGCGCGGGCTGTCGGGCGGGATCGGGCTCCAGCTCAGGAAATCCGTCAGAAGGGTGACGAGCGCTTGAGGGGCGGTAAGCATGGCACCCGCCGTATCCAGATCGCCGGACAGATGAATGATCTGGCCAACGAGCGCGCCGTTCTGCCAAAGGCTGAAGGACTGGCCATCGCTGTAGAGAAGGTTCGGCAGGGATTTCAGCTTCTGCCACTGGCGCTTGTCATGCGGGTCGGTGAACTTGCGTGGATCGGCCCCTTTACCGGGGGCTTTCAGTTCGATGAAGCCGGTCAGCGCACTGCGGACGGTGACGGCATAGTCCGGCCGTGTCCCCAAGGCCGAAAGGGTGCTTTCGCCGACAAGCGTGACCCAACCGGGTTGCTGGCCCGCCGCTATAGCCAGTGCGGTGATCAGCTCTTCCAGCGGTGCGCGGATGTTGTCTTCCGGGGCGCCTGTGATTGCAGGGCTTGAAAGTTTGGCCTTGGCGGTCGCACCGTACTTGGAAATGATCTGGTCAAACATAAACTGCCCCGGCATGCTTGTCTGCAACCCTAGCTGGAATGGCTGTCAAAACAAGGCATTGCTGACGCCGACCAAGGCCCGGGTACTATCGTTGCTTCAATTTTCGCACCTCTGGCAGCGCAGTCGCAGGAGGGAGGGCATAGCCCCGTTTGCGTTTGACTGCGGCCAGTCTCATGAGCGCGGTGATCGCCTTGCCTTCGTCATCATGGGTTTCAATCATGACCTGGCCCCGATACCCAATCCGGCCCCATTCCCGAATGAGACACGCGCCGCCAAAAAGGTCGCGCTGAACGCTAAGCCGGTAGAAGCGACGCATGTTGCAGGCGGGGTCAATCCGCCTCAAGTGGAGGTCGGTTGGGAAGACTTCAAGCTGGACAGGTTGATCGAACATATAGTGATCCAGATTACTGAACCAACTATATCAGGTAGAAAAGCATGTTTCCATCACGATCACGCTTTTCAACAGCGACGTGTAAAGGAGTGTCCGACCCTGAAGGGAAATATCCGTTGAACTAACCGAGTGCCGTGAGATATCGGACAGCTCGCACGGTGCCATTATTCACACACGCGAGGTGAATGGCACCACGTTTGTCGATATCGTCTGAGGTTGAAATTCTAGTCCGGCTGCCCAAAGCGGGGTCTTGCGCCATATCATTTCGTCGATGCCGCCACTGTCTGTACGAGTCAACAGTCCGGCCCACTCGAGTGGCATAGCGATAGCGCTAAACAACCCGCCCGCCGGACCACGCCATCCACCGCCGGCACTGGGGCCATAGAGGAGGTTGGCCAGATCGGGGAGCGTGAAGCCGTCCCACGGCATCCGGTTGATCGCATGCAACCACAAATGCCAGTCTCCGACAGGCGCCTCACCGGTGCGCCTGCCTTCGGAATGGTCGAACCGAAACATGAACGCGGGGGTGATGGTGGCAAAGGCCGCTTCCGGATCGCCTGCGAGAGCCATGCCGGGCTTTGTCAGCCGCCAGCCACCACCCATTTTGCGCCCCAACCGCAAAGAGGTGAGCAGAACCCGCAGATACTCCAAGGGCGGAACGTCGTATTCGTCCAAGACCTTGTTGACACGATAGAGCTTCTCGGCCGTCCAATTCGGGAAATCCATCCGCCGCACCACCCAGTCGATGCAGTGCCGGTTCCATGCACCTGACTTGGTCAGGCCGATCTCGCCGTGCTCAACCTGATAGGCCGCGACGGTCTGATATGCGCGCAGCATCGGCGCACTTGTTTGCACCAGGTCGGCTCCGGGATAAGGTCGAAATTTGACAGAGTTGGTCATGGGGCAGCCATTGAAGTGGACGACAAAGGAAAAGACGTCTTCGGCAGGCTTAGATTTGCTGACCGTTGCGGCGGCAAGCCATCACAGGCCAACTCAGATCAGGTTCTCATATTCGCGCAGGAAGTCGGCTGTTTGCAACAATCCCTGCCCTTCGAGTTTCAAAACCAGTGCGGAAACAGTGTACTTCGGGTCTTTCAATCGCGCCCGCATGTCGCGCAACGCGCCGATTGCAACGGCATGATCCAAATCCATGGCGTTCGAGATAAAGTCATCAGGAGACATGACTTCGATCCCCCACCGATCAAGGATCCCTTGAGGGAAATCCTTGAGATTGTCGGTGACCAGCGTATCGCATCGAGCTGCGATAGCGGCTGCCAAAACATGCTCATCGTTCGGATCAGGCAACAAGCCGAGCAGGTCGGTGCCAGGGCTCGGACACACCATCGCTTCTGGAAATGCCCGCTCGATAGCATGGCGTTGACGGCCGGGATCAGCCGTGCCCTTTGAGATCGCCAAGATCGCCCGTTCAGTCTCGTCCAGAATGCGCGCGGACCAGTACGGCCGAAACAAGCCCGCCTCAGCCAAACTCAGAATGATGTTCCTCTTGAGGCCACCCCCAAGGACGCAAGCGTCAATGATGGCGGCATATCGGTTCATCGGGCCGCTCAAATCAGGTCGCCCTCGGCGTCCAGCCCCGCAAGTTCGGACAGGGCATCGGATCGGGCCTTGTCGCGTTCAGCCATGTAGGCAAAAAGATCCTCTGCCCGGACGCGACGATGGCGACCAACTGTTGTGAACGGGATGTCGCCCTTTTCGAGCAACTTGATCAGAAAGGGCCGGGAGACATTCAGCATGTCGGCTGCTTCTTGCGTCGTAAGCTCAGCTTCGACCGGGATCATGCGAAACCCGCGGCCAG
>CAYLYV010000136.1:0-12681 GCA_964387655.1 uncultured Cypionkella sp.
CGAACAGTTTCACGCCAAGACGACGGCCAGCCGAGTCGCGGCCGTTGCGGGATGAACCGCCTGCTTTTTTGTGTGCCATGGGGTGTTACTCCGACGCTACAGCGGCTTTGGCAGCGCGCTTCGGTTTCGCAGGCGCTTCGACAACCGGTGCCGGAGCGTTGTTATGGGCCGCGCGGTGTGCATCGGCGGTGCCGGTTGCAGCAGCCACGCCCGAGGCATCAGCGCCAGTGGCCAGCACGTCCAGCACACGAACCAGCGTCAGGTGCTGACGGTGGCCTTTGGTGCGCTGCGACGAGTGCTTCCGGCGGCGTTTGACGAAGTGGATGACCTTTTCGCCTTTGATCTGGTCGATCACTTCGGCTTGCACAGCCGCACCTGCCACGAAGGGCACGCCAATGGTCAGGCTTTCGCCGCCAACCATCAGAATTTCGTTGAACTGGATCTTTTGACCAGCCACTGCGTCAAGCTTTTCAACGCGCAGAACGTCACCCGCCTGCACTTTGTACTGCTTGCCGCCCGTCTTGAGGACCGCGAACATGGGTCTTTCCTTCTCTTGCTCCGCGTCTTGTGGCCCTGGCGGTTGTTACCGCTTCGAGTTTGTGGGTTTCCCCGCCTCGGACAGCGCGCCCCCCGTGGGGCGTCATGAAATAAAGACCCGACGAGATTCGCACCTCGCCGGGATGCGCGCTTATGCGGCGGGGGAGGCGCGGTGTCAAGTCGGAGTCTGGCGGGGCTAGATGTCTTGCCCAGCCATCAGGCGGCCTGCGGATTGGCCGAGTTCTTTCGAGACTTGCACGAACATCGCATCAAAGGCCACGAACATCGCCCGGTTGGCTTTTTGGCCGGCAGGGGTTTCTGAAAACGCGATGTATTTGCCAAGCTCTTTGTCGCTCAGCGGCTGGTAGGCCAGCATCAGGAACGGGAACAGCCATTCGGTGGTATCGCGGCGCACATCGGCTTCCTGCGCCCAGACATCGGCCAGCATATCATCTTCCGGCATCGGCTCGGGGAAGGCTCCGGCGGCGTTCATGCCGCTGTAGAACGCCAGATTGCCGTTCAGTGCTCCCATGACGTTGGATTCCACCAGATCGTTGATCTCGGCAAAGCGGTTGATTTGGGTGGCTCGGTGGGTCTTGGCGTTCAGCGCGCGGCCCCAGAGTTTGGCAGCGGCCTCGGTGGCTTTGTCATCCAGCAGGGTTTTGCGGGCATCAATCTCCAGCGCCAGAATGCGCTGACCGAGCGGGGTGCCAAAGAACGCGCGCATGGCTTTCTGGGTGGCGGGGTCGTTTTCCAGCGCTTTGGCGAGGGCTGTATCGAAGATCTGGTGCAGACGGGCGGTGTCATAGACGCGGCTGACCACGACATCCCAAGCAGCGCCATCCTGGCCGGGGAACAGATCAGCCTCCATATCCTTGCCATTGGCGAGACCCTCGGTGCGCATCACCGCGATCAGCGCGTCGATTTTCAGCGTCTGGGTGAGGGCCGCGATCTCCGGCTGCATCGCTTGGGTTTGCGCGAAGCACGGCAGGGCGGAGGCTGGGAGGGCAAGGCAAAGCGAGAGCAGGAGCGGGCGCAGCATGGGCGGGCCTTTCAAGTCGGATCGGGCCCATAGCTACGGCGTCGCGCACGTGCTGCCAAGGGCGCGGCGGACACAGATCGGTGAGTGCGCGGGGCTTCGCTTGTGGGGCGCGGTGCAGCTTCGGGCATGGTATGCTGAGCCTGCAGGATGGGTAACCGCGATGCGCGCACGCAAAGTCTTTACAGCAAGCGGTGAAATCGGGGTTGCAAGCGCTGTGCGACCCCGCTAAATCCCCGCCACGATCCCTACCGCGGAGAGGTGGCAGAGTGGTCGAATGCGGCGGTCTCGAAAACCGTTGTCGGTTTGCGCCGACCCAGGGTTCGAATCCCTGTCTCTCCGCCAGTTATCGCTCCCCTTAAAATTTTAAGCCATTGAAAACAATAGATTTTTGCGTCTTCTTACGCTGCGCTTCTGTGCGCATCCGATTTTTGCTATACATTATGCACTACAATTTGCTTTACACTTCACAACCAGACGAGCATTGTCAATTTGGCAGTGCGAGGTGAGCGGCATCATGGCAATCAAGAAGCGTGGCAAAACTCAGTATCTATATAGGCGTGTTCCGAAGCGATATGCGGGTGTCGAGCCGCGTCAGTTTGTCTGGGTAAGTCTCCACACGGACTCGGAAGCACTTGCCACTGCGAAGGAGGTGACCGCCTGGGCCAACATGGTCGAGGGATGGGAAGCGCTCCTCGCTGGGGATAGCAGTGATGCTGAGACGAGGTTCGAGGCCGCTCGGGAGCTGGCATCCGCCCGCGGTTTCCGATTCATGAAAGTAGCCGATGTCGCCAAGTTGGAGCGCGAGGAGCTGCTGACCCGGATCGAGGCGGTCACGCAGACCAAATCAGGCCCGAATTTGATTGAGGCCGCGGCGATTCTAGGCGGAGCTGTTGAACCGGAAATTTCGGTGAGCAAGGCGCTGGAGCTTTACTGGACGCTCGCCAAGGACAAAACCTTTGGCAAAAGCGAGGATCAGCTGCGCCGCTGGAAAAACCCACGCGTGAAGGCGGTGAAAAACTTCGTTGATCTGATCGGCGACAAGGCTCTCGCCAAGATCACTGGCGACGATATGCTTGATTTCCGCAGCTGGTGGATGGAACGGATGGAGCTTGAGGATCTGACCGCAAATAGCGGCAACAAGGACCTCGTTCATCTCGGCGACATCTTCAAGACCGTGAACCGGATGAAGCGGCTGGGCTTGGTGTTGCCGCTGTCCGATTTGGCAATCAAAGAAGGCGAGCAACGCCAGCGGCCGCCATTCTCGGTGGACTGGATCAAGGAGAAGATCTTGGCACCTGGCGCGCTAGGTGGCTTGAACACCGAAGCGCGGTGCATTGTGCTAGGTATGGTGAACACCGGATATCGTCCGAGTGAGGGCGCGGGATTGCTGGGCGCACATATCAACCTGGCCGCGAAGGTGCCGCATATCTCGATCGAACCTGCGGGTCGTCAGCTGAAAAGCAAGCACGCCAAGCGCGTGATCCCGCTGGCCGGGGTTAGCCTGGAAGCGTTTCGTGAGTGTCCAGAAGGGTTTCCGCGCTATCGCGACAACCCTTCCCTTTCAGCGACCGTGAACAAGTTCATGCGTGAGAACGGCCTGATGGAGACGCCCGGCCACACCCTCTACAGTTTACGTCATGCGTTCGAAGATAGGATGCTGGCCGCTGGGGTCGATGAACGGATCCGACGCGATCTGTTCGGCCACGCCTTGGACCGAGAACGCTACGGCAAGGGCGCCACCATGGAGCACCTTCAACAGGTCGTTCAGACCATTGCCCTCTGACGCGCGATCAAGCGTGCCCGTGTGATCGCGTCACCCATCGACTCGTCCAGCGCGATCTCGATTTCTAGGCGTTCGAAAAGTGGAAGATAGACCGGATCCGCGACCACCAGCTTAGCCACTATGAGGAAGGCCGCGTGAAGCCGCTCCATCTCGATTTCCCGCTGTTTGGCCGACTTGCTGATCATAGTCTTTTCCGGTCTTTGGACGCGCCCGACTCGTGCTTGATGTGACGGACAGGCAATAAGATGATACGGATATCATAGTCATATTATTATCTTGACGCAAGGCGGATAATACTGCTATAGTAGGCACATCATCAGGAAGCGTAACACTCGAGGAAAGACGATGAACAGCACCAACCACATTCCTTACACTTGGGCGGAGATCGAGGATCAGCTGCGCATAGCGATCGCCTGCCAAGCCTCGATCCTCGACTACACCGGCCCGAAGCAGAGCGGCTTTGCGCAGCTTTACCTTGGGGGTGATCCTAGCGGACGGATCGAAGATCTGGGTGGCAAGACTGTCGCCATCGAAAACTATGGCCTCTATGACTATGCACGTTCTGCCTACGCCTACGCTTATCAACTTGATGGACTGGAACTGGCAACCGGTGAGCAGCATTATGAGATCGCATGCGGCGTGCTGAACGGCTTTCCACAGACCGATATGCAAGGTGAACCGTCGCCATTCTGCAAACTAAATGACTTCCCACTCCGCCGCATGTTCGAAACATTCTTAGCCAGGTGGGAGCTGTATGAATTCGAAGATTGGGGCGGGATGTCGGTGCGCGCATTGTCGCTGCTGTCCAATATGACAGTCCCAGCCGTTCGCACATCGTTGAGCAAGGAGGGTTTCAAGTTGGAGTTTTCGGCTCGTGAAGGCACCCGGCGCGACGACGACAAGGCATTAACCCTGAACGCCAAAGACGCGCTTAGTTGGCTGTCTCGGCGGCGTGGTTTTACTGCGAACCGCAACGCTGAACCACGCGATGTCGCAAACGTCACTACCGAGATCTTCGCCAACCCCGACCTGACTTTCGAGACCGCTCTGCAACGCGCCATGACCTTTCTAAGGGTCGATGCAAACACTCTGGCTGATGTTACGCGGCGAACGACTCTGTGGGTTGAAACGCTGCGCAAAGGCGGCTCAGCCGAGATTGACGTTGTTGCGTTGCGGGCGATGGCGCGCGCTTTGAACGCACCCGAGCCGGAGTTTGTGGCTCGCGCGGTGAAGCACTTGATTGGGCTGGATCTTGCTACGCCAGCGTCTCCTAGTGTCTAGCGGCTCCCTAAGCGCCACGACCACACCTAGCCAGCGGCGAGGCTGACGGGCGCTCTGGTGACGGTATCGCCCCGAAGAACACAGTAGACGCAGGCAGGTAAAACCCCGCCCGCGTGCCCGGCAATAATGTCCAAAATTCTGACGGCCGAAGCCTTCGAAATCCCCTTGTTTGCAAGGGGAAATGAGGACGCACGCCTGACGATGTCTAGTTGCGACCCTAACCCACCCTAAACACACCCTATAGCCCACAGAAGGAAGCACGTCATGACCAAGCACAAAGCACGCACAAAGTCAGTCAGCATCAGCTCACACCAGTCTCCCGTTATGAAGCGTTGGAGGGATATGAACGTCGGCGAACGCCACCGCGAAATGATCAGGTATGCGGCCAGCAAAGGCGGTCAAGCGGTAACGTTGAACTTCTCTGGGGCGTTCGAAAAGTTCATCCTGACAGCGAAAAAGCCGATGCGTGCTATCGGTCAGCGGATGAATCGGGAACTCGTCAGCCGCGGTCTGCATAACCTCGCGATTTTGCTAATCCTTGAGACATCTCGGAAGGATAAGCGGCCGCACATTCATGGCGTCTACATCTCTGGAGAGCTGGATCCCTGCCTGGTCCGCGAAGCTATGCGCAAAGCTGTCGGGAAGGTTTCCAATCGCACTGGTTCTCGCCAGTTTTGCCAGAAGAACATCTTCTGTGCCGATGGCTGGTGCAACTACATCACGATTGATCAGAAGTTGACGCGTCGTTTGCTCCGCTTGGATGCTGATGCCCGGCTTTGGTGGGTTTCACGCTCATTGGTTCAGGGCACAGAAGTTTACCATGCGGCAGCCCGCGCCGAGGTGATCGCCAACTTTGATCACCAGCCCCCAGCCCGTGTGGGCTGAAACATCCGGCTGGGACCGTGGGACCGCTAAGGGTCTGACGCAAGGGGCTAACCGGTCCCCTGGTCCCGCGGTCCCGATACCCCGATCCAAGAACAACAACGCAGTCGGTAGCCCGGCTGTGAACAAACCTGCCTTGCCGAGGGGTTGCTCGGTGTTTTCATCTGAAGGACAAGATAATGAACAACGTAGTGCAGATTTCCGACTTCCCGGCGCAGCCTGCCACGGTCGACTCGGAGGCACGAGAACTGAACAGTTCCCTGCCGGTTGGCTATGCTCTTTTTGACGATGGCGTATACGTGCTGGCCGAAGAAGAAGCTGCCGAGCCGATCTTCATCTGCACGCCCATACGTGTCAGCGCTGTTTACTCCGATAAGGCGCACAAGGGCTGGGGCAAGCTTATCTCAGTCAAGAGTCCCGATGGCGTTTGGCATGATGTTCCGGTCATGAATGCGCTGCTCACCCGCACTCCTGGGGACATTGTCGCTCGGCTTGTCAATCATGGCTTGGAATTGGGCACTGATCGTAAATCCAAAGATCGTCTCCTCACACTGCTCGGCCGGTGGAAGCCCGCACAGAGTATGACGTCGGTGCCGCAGTTGGGTTGGGTTGATGAGAACCGGTCGGCGTTTGCTCTCGGCAAAAATGTGATTGGTCAGGGCGCAATTCTGCCGCTGCTGGACTTCGCGCGTGGACCAGCGGCGCACCTGGTCACCAAGGGCAGTGTGAGCACGTGGAAGGCCGATATCGGCATGAAGTGCAGGGGAAACCCCATGATGGTCCTGGCCGTATCTCTGGCCTTCTCCGGCCCGCTCCTGGCGTGTGTGGGGATGTCTGGGGGCGGCCTCCACTTCCGCGGTGCATCGTCTTCCGGCAAGACAACCCTGCTGCACCTTGCAGCCTCTGTTTGGGGAAGTGCGGATCTCATCACCCAGTGGCGGGCGACAAGTAATGGCCTGGAGAGCATCGCTGCAAATCTCAACGACATTCTGCTGCCGCTCGATGAGATTGCCGAAATCTCGGCCCGCACGCTTCAGGAGACCATCTACATGTTGGCAAACGGCACTGGAAAAGCACGCATGACCAAAGACATCACCACGGATGAAATTCAGCGTTGGCGGCTTGCGTTGATTTCCTCGGGCGAAATCAGTGTCGCCGAGAAGCTGAAAGAAGCTGGTCAGAGGCAGATGGCTGGGCAGGAAGCACGCTTAATCGACATTGAAGCTGATAGCCGAGCACATGGCGCATTTGACGACCTGCATGGGTCAGAAACAGCCGCAAAGTTTGCAGACATGTTGAAAGCCGCGGTTCGGACCAACCATGGAGCCGTTGGACACACTTTCGTCAGGGGCATATTTGTCAACAAAAAGGGGTTCGATGGTTACGTTCGTGATTGTTTAGCACAATTATGTGCTGAGGCTCTTGGAAGACTGCCCCTAGAGCCAGATGGCGTTGTCAGCCGAGTTGCACAACGTTTTGCCCTTGTCGGTGTTGCAGGAGAATTGGCAACCCAGTTCAAATTGACCGGCTGGGAAAAAGGAGACGCTAGTGAGGCCGCGGTCGCGGGTTTTCTCGATTGGCACGACAGAAACCATGGCGACAAACACGAAGAAGTCGCCAATGTGATCGAGCCCATCCAGCAGTTTCTGGCTGCCAACCTCGATAGCCTGCCGGAGGTGGGCAAACAAGTTTCGGATGGTCCTGTGGGCTGGAAAGACGCAACTCGCGTTTATCTCACCGTCGATTGCTGGCATCAAATCTACCCCGGCGTCATGGCGACGCGGACTGCAATGGCGCTGATGAACATGGGGCTGCTTCTGCCTGGTGACGATGGTCGACTTGTGCGCCGGACGCCACGCTCCATCCCTGGGCGGCCGCGGCTCTATACCCTGAAGACTGCCGAGGTGATGCAGTATAAGCAAATTTGAGCCGACTTGGGGACCGGGTTTCTGCCCGGTCCCGTGGTCCCCGGTCCCACCAGTCTAGGCACACGACACCGACAGATTGCGCTTTCAATCACCCTCGCCGACCAACTTGCTGACAGACTGCAATAAATCATCTGAACAGGCGCTGCTTCCACTTTTCGAACTGACTGCGACGAATTCCGAAGCGTAGCGCGTTGCCTTCATGCAGATTCGCGACTTCTGCATCGACGATCGCTTGGAGGTGGACGAGCGTTTCGAGATCAGTGTCAGCCGCAATATAATCTGCGATCACGGCTTGACCCTCCACGACAACATCGTGCACCGCAGCGCGGATCTCGTCACGGTAGCGCAGGCGCAGCGGATCTGGCTCGGGCAACGACTGCACGATGGCCGCGTAGCGCTGGCAGGAGCGCTCGTAGGCGGCCAGGTAGACATCCGCTAGCAACTCGGTGCGGTTGAACTCGTAGACCGCCTGGGTGCCCCGGAAATAGGCCTCCTCGGGCATGTCGATAAACGACAGCGGCGAAAGGTTGTGCTTGATCAACGGGATATTCGCGCCAAGCCGCGACACGCGCTTGTTCACATCCTCGAACGGCTGAAGGTATGGGATGTGGACCATCAGGAAGAACGAGGTCTCGAACGGGTCGCGGATCTGACCTGCTTTGTCGAGGATGGTCTGGAAGTTCGCCTCGATCCGCTGCGGGATGGCGAGCGGAGTGAAAACGCTGCCAGCAACGTCGACGGGACGACGACGCAGGCGACCGGACGCGGTCGGGTCCGCCATCAGGTTTTCTGAAAGCTGCGCGTGCAGGTTGAGGAAGGTGTAGTTGTCGTAACCGATCTCTTCGGGGGACCCGGCGATCAACTCGATGGCAGCCTTGTGGTTCAAGATCATCTGCGCCTCGATCAGATCCTTACCCTTTGCCGCTGTGCCGAAGCGGATCAGGTTCTCGGTGTCGAGACGGGTGTAGGTGTTGCCCTCCAGCTTTGATGACGCCCAGGAGAGGTCGATCATCAAACGGCCGATCACGTCGCGCAGATGGGTGCCTGCGGGGCGTTCCGGAGTGCCGGTGCGGCCCATGTCGTGCAAGTCGCTGCGCAGGGACTCAGGTAGATAGAAGGTCGCGTCGGGGGTGTAGCGGTCAAGGAAGTCTTGGTTGTAGGTCACCGGGCGCTTGGCGATCACCGGCTGGGTGACAAGGTTCAGAACTTCACGGCCAGCGGGTGACAGGGCGATCCCCGCTGCCTCCACGGACATCTCAGGCTCAGCGAGGCGATAGGTGACGGCAACGCTGCGCCCTTGCTTGATAATGCGACCGGTGGCTTCGAGCAGCCCCAGGTGGCGCTGCAAGGTGCGACGGCTGACAGTGACACCCTGCGCAGTCAGACGTTGTTCAATCTGTTTGATCGACGTGGCGCTCAGGTCAGCCGGAATGGCTGCGAGAAGCGCTTTTGGGATGTCACGATCAGCGTTGCTCATCAAAGCCGTCCTGTCGTTGTGGCGCGGACCTGTCGCAAGTCATGACGCGGAAATGTCGCGGAAGATGTCGCGCTTTTGTCGCGCAATCCTGGTCAGTTTGTCAATCAGCAGATCAATCTAGGGGTAAAGAAGTAATTCTCCACCCCGGCAATCGCATAGTCTTCACCGCCCTAGCTACACGGATGTGATCAACGGCGCCCTCCCCTGCTGACCCATAAGGGCCGACACGATGTCCTAGCCAGCCGATAACTCTCGCTGTTCAGTTTGCCGCGTTTGATTGATGCCTGCAGGTCCCCCTACCAAAACTCGAAAACAGAAGAACTTCCCTATGATAACAACGTGTTTGCGGCGGTCATGTCACCTGATCCAACGCTATAAATAGGTCATGAAAATCACTAGAAGGATCAGATCATGACCACTAAACCGCACAGTCACACCGCGCTCGCAAAATTCCTCCAGGTGCGCATTCTCGAGTTGAGGCCCAAGACTCAGGCCGAGATCGCGCATGAAGCCGGGTTTCTCAATGCCAACGTTCTCTCGATGCTGAGATCTGGCAGCACCAAGCTGGCACTCGACCGTGTGCCGGCCCTGGCGATTGCACTGGACTGCGACCCGGCACGCCTGCTCCGGCTGGCACTCGGTCAGGCTGTCGGTGACACCGCCGCAAATGCGATCGTCGAGATTATGGGAACGCCGATCAGTGCGAACGAACGGACCTGGATCGACGAAATCCGCAACGCCTCCGAAGACAGCGATCCTCGCATCACCGCCCGGTCCCGAACGGCACTGCGAGGAATCTTCGGCAAATGACACGCAAGGCACTTGAGGGCTTCGTGGCCCCCCAAGATGGTCCGCTCACCGAGGCAGAGAGAGGCTGGGTCGAGCTGCTCAGGGTGATTTGCTTCGATAGGGTGCCGCCACCGAGCCTCGAACCGGTGCAGGCGCTGCGGGACGCGCTCGACCACCAGCGACGGCTCTCAGGGCGGTCTGGGCGGTGAAAACAAGAGCTACAGCGTAGCCATATGTGTCGCTGCGCCAGCGTAACGACACCTTCTGCTATGATCCAGTTGGTTGACGCCGTAACTAAATAGCGTTCGTCCGTGTCAACCAATATTTCAATGCAGAAAAATATGAAGAAATACGCTTAGACCAAGGCGATTTGTCAACACACGATCAATTAAGAGACGGTTTTGGTTGACAGGAGGTTACCCGAAATTGACCAAAGCAGCCTAAACAAAAAAAATAGCCGGGTGCACGGCCTTAGACAGGACACGTCAAACCGCCGCTGCTGGTGCTGAGCGTCATCGTGGTCGCGTTGCCATGAGTGACTCCCTATGAACAGCAAGGACACCGTGTAGCGCACCATTGCGACCTCCAAGCCGAATACAGATCGGTCCCCTTGGATTTCAGAACATAAAAGGAACATATTATATGCTTGCGACCACCAATCTGAGCATTGCCCTGGAAGAACAACTGTCCATAGATGAACCTGCCATGTGACGCATCAAAGACAGCCACCCAACCCGGCAGTCGATAGAGTAGCCCAAAGCCCAGACAACGAGCACTTCGCCCGCATCCGCTTTAGAAACGCCAAACCTACGCTCTCAACCCGAATGCCCCTAGGAATGGCTGCACATGCACCGAGTCGGTGCCTCCCTGTCGTGCGTGAGTTGCACCTTTTGTAACTGTTGCGCTTATTGGTGATGAAGATCTAGGTAAGCAACCGAAGTCCTAGAAAAATCATCAAAGTTCCTAGGGGGTGCATTCGGTTGCGGCTACCGATTTGGCGCCAAAGCTCCTCTCAGGACAGCTGGCCAGCAGACAAAACCCAAAATGCAACTTGTCGGGCATCATTGTTTCATTCCTAGCGTTTTGCAGAAACTGATGTCCATGATGGGACGAATCTCACAAACAGCTTACCCGGCGACGTCGATCCAAAGGTCTGACCTAAGGGGGGCTGAGCAATCTGAGGGCAGTTCAACTGGCCAGGCCGCGATGCTTTCGAACTGATCACTCAGCAAGCCAGCCAAGCCGCATTTGCACTATCGGCCCCACAAACCAAAAGACCTTTACCTTGCCGTGTAGGACAGCGTAATCAGTGGTGGTCCGAGTAGATCTAATGAATTTGAGTTTTTTTTGAGGCTTGCGGGCCAAGTATCGGACACTAGGTCTCGCTCCCGCAGATTGGTGCCCCATGTCCCTCAAGAACGGCCTTAATCGTCTCGGTTTCCAGTGGACCTGCACGCTAAGCCTGATCTTCCCGATCGGACATTTCGGCGATTTGCCGGACGGGCTGAACGAGGAAGAGGCCCTCGCCCATCTCCGAACAAAACCGGATCTTGGCACCGCCGGACTGACTGACACGGATCTGGTCAATTTCCACCTGGCCCCGCCACGGGGTATCGATGAGCCAGTTTACGATGAAATGGTCCAGTTCGAAAAGGTGACGAACGGACCCCGCGGCCGGCGTATCCACGCGAACCTCATCACACCTCCTCTCAACTGCATCCGCATGAAGGATCTGCTTTGCGACTTGTATCGGGTGGAGCATACGTTGCCTGAGATGGCGCCTGCGGTGAAGCTCAATCCGGTGTTTCGCGAAATTGTCATGGCCTCCCACGGTCTGGCCAGCTGCTTCAGCTGCAGCCACCCCGAGCTTAGTATGCAACGCTACGATGATACGGCTGGTATGGATGCGGCTTGGAATGTTATTCTTCCGACGATCTCTGCTGTCGCCTCCGAACGCTGCCTGCGCCTGACTTGTGATCACAACGTCTTTGCTGGTCAGTATCGGACGGAATCAGATGCGATCTTGGCCGCCTTCGAACGAGCTGAAGTTGACAAACATGATGGCCGCATAGAGTCAGAAGGTGATTCCTTCACGATTTCCGGCATCCCCAACAAAATCCTGTTCGAACAGTTGAAGGAAATGCACGAGCCCAAGCTCATTCAGTGGAGCGATTCAGACGGAAAACCTCACATCAAATTCCGTGACGAACCTTTAAGTTTCTTCACGATCATTTGGGCCACGGAGGGCTACCTCGCGGACAGAGAACCGGTGCGCAACGCAGAAGAGCTACGTCTCGAACGCGTAAATCGATGGGTGGATAAGAACGCAGAAAGCATCAAGACCAGAAATACCCACCTCGGAGTGGATGTCTTCTGGCAGAACCAACTGATCGCCAAATGGTCTAAGTCAAACAGCCGGCTGAACTTTAATCCTGCACCGGACAAATCCGCCGGTCGTCTGTCCGGTTTCTACAGCCAAAAGATCGGACCGGAAGAGATCAGAATGATCCTCCCGGCCATGATCCTCGACGTGCTAAGCGCGCGTTCAATGATTGATCCGCAGTCGCACCGCTACAGTTGGCTGGGTTCGATGAGCAAAAGCTTTGCGGACACCTTCGACCAGCTTAGGGAATCGGGATTGCTGACCGGAGATTCGTTCTCAACTTGATTGCCAGAGGTAGACACACCCTCTTTCTCTTTGACCGGCTCTCAATTAGCCCTTGGCCGAGAGCTGAAAGCGCTGTTCCGGCCCTCACCTTCCTGCTGAACCCGTTAGCTGCGATTGCGCTTTCCGTGGAGATTTACCCGGGAGGTGTCCGTGAGAGTCCATCGGGAGCTCCATATGGAGGCAATGGGGTTTGTTGAGCTTCTGCCTAGCCGACCAAGAGTCGTAAGCGGTGCGCCAGCCCCGTGGTTTCGGCTCGATGTGACTTGGGGCATTTCGTCCTGCAACTGAGTTTGC